>NZ_JACEGK010000489.1:0-6105 GCF_056859195.1 Streptomyces sp. NH27 | reverse complement strand
GTGCAGCGGGTGAGGAATGAGCCGGACCCGGAATCGCTGCCTGCGAACCGGGACCGGTCCGGTTCGGGCCGTATACGCGCACGGGAATATTCGAATCCCGAACGGGGAAAAGGCGAAAGGTGAGTACGCGTAGACGGTTTCTCGGCGCCGCCACCGCCGTGGGCGGCATGGTGTTTCTCGACGGAGCCGAGGCCGCATCCGCAGTCGGGGCCACGGCCGCATCCGCGGTCGGGGCCGATCCAACATCGGATTCCGCGGCCCTGGAACTTCGGGCCCGAAATGCCATTGTCGCGGTCGATGCCGGCACGCAGAAGCATTACGACGCGCTCCGGGCCGAGTTGATCGAGCGGCTCGGTCCGGTGATCGTCGTTCAGAACGACGATCAGGGTGGCCGGTACACCCTCGTCCACAACGGGGCGCGGGAGTCGTCGCACCCCGTATCCGCGATCTTCGAGCTGGCCAAGTCGGTCGCCCACGCGCCGCTGGGGATCTACTCGATCGTCGCGCCGTACCTGAGCCACCGGATGCCGAACCTCCCCGGCTCGGCCCGTCCCGACCGGCACGACGTGGACATGGTGGCGTTCAAGGGGCCCGGAACGACGGGCTGGGTCGGGCCGCTTCGGGCGTTCGGCAGCACCCTGACCACCGCCCGGCGGCAGCTCGGCGCCGCGCGCCTGCCGCCGGAACTGGAGGCATCGAGCACGCAGATCCTCGACGCCGCGCTCACGTTCGTCGACGAGTCCGTGCGGCGCGGTTCCTTCGACATGACGTCGTTCGAGAAGTTCACCGGCGGCCTGGACGGCGCCATCGGCACCAACCTGAAGTACGCGGCCCGGGCCCAGATCGACGGCGTGGAAGCCCTCATGAAGCGGTGGCGGAGCAAGGTCGGGGAGGCGGACTGGCCCGGCCTGTACGTCGTCGTGCTGTCGATCTGGACGACGTCCGCCCCGAACCAGAACTCGATCATCGTCAAGCGGCTCATGGACCCCGCGACCGCAAACTCGCACCTGATCGACCTGCCGACCGCCCAACTGCCCGCCGACCCGGTCTTCGTCGCCCTCGACAACCTGGCCCGGATCGTGCAGGACAACGTCGCGGCGGAACTGGTCTTCCCCACCGACCGAAAGCTGGCGGACGCACTGAAGGGCCCCGAGGACCTGCTGGCCCCGGAGATCCTGCACCAACTCGCCTGCCCCTACCAGAGCGGCCACCAGGAGCGGCGCGCAAAGAGGCCGCGCTGATCGCGGACCCTGGCGTCAGGATTCAGCCTGCGGCCAGCGTGCGCTTGATACCGCGACGCACGAAGGCGCGGGCTCGGATCGCCCGGCGGACACGCCGTACCGGGCTGATCGGCGCGGGATGCGCATAGCGGCGCTCACGGATGTCGCCCACCACGTCCGCGGGCGCACCGAGTCGCAGCAGTTCCTCCAGGGCTTCGCCCTTGGTGATCAGCCCTCCGTCGCGCAGCGTGACGGTGGCGCGGGCCAGGACCAGCGGGCCCAGGTCCACCCAGATGTCCCGCATCCACAACAGGGGGTTGCGGGTGGCCGGAAGCCAGAACTCGGCCAGATCGCGCCGGATGAAGTCCTCCAACTGCCCTTGGGCGAGCGGCGGGAGCAGTTCCGCCGGCGGCAGGCCGTGCAGGGTGCGCCCACCGTCGAGCAGTTCCCGGCGGGTGACCGCTGTGACGGGGCGTTCCAGGAGCGTGTTGTGGGCCCAGGTGAAATGGCGGGCCTCGGCATCGGAGAGCGCTGTTGCGACCATGTACGAGCAGTGCAACTTGGCCGCCGCCGGCTCTTCGTCCAGCAGCCGCCGGTGAATTCGTCCCAACCGGTCCCGCTGCTCGCGGTCCAGGGGGGTTTCGAGCACGGCGATGAGATCAAGATCGCTGCGTCCGGGCTGAAAGTCGCCCATCGCCAGCGAACCGTGTGCCCATACGGCCACAGTCGGCACCGCCGGCCGTATCTCGGAGACGAAGCGCTTGAGTACGAGATCCGTTTCGGTCGCCGCCATGCCGGGATTCTGGCACACCGCCACGCGCCGCGCCGTAGGTTTCGTAAGGACGGCAAATGACGGGGTATCCGTGAAATCGGCCGACGCTGCTCGTCGCGCCATTCGGGGGCGATCCCGATTCAGTGGGGACGTCGGCGGACAACGAGGCGCCGAACCTGCCTCCGCCCGGACCACGGTGGGCCGAAGGGTCACCCTGCTCGCGCGAGGGTGACCCGCTGCCGGGGGCCGCGGGTGTCCTTGGGCCGAGTGCCGTGCGGGGAGTTGCCGTCGTCCCGGCCGGCCGGGACGTGCGTGGCCGGGGATCAGGTTGCGGCGATGGTCCGGCCCGGCATCGGCGCCGCGAGTGCGGCCCGCCAGGCCGGGGCACCGAAGGGATCGGCGAAGTACTGCGTCTCGTGCACCACCTGCCGGTCGGCGAACTCCATGACGCTCACCGAGTACGAAGGCACACCGTCGTAGGTGATGGTGCATTCGCTCACCCACAGGTGCGCATGGCCGGTGATCCGCCGGACGGTGAAGTGCCGGTCGGCCGGGTGGCAGCCGCGTTGCGCCGAAATCGTCGCGCGGCCCTGGAAGCGTTCACCTGACTGCGGGTAGTCCAAGATCGCGTCCGTGGCGTAAATGGCGTGCTCGGCTTCGGTGTTCCCGCGTTCCGAGGCCCGCCAATGTTCCTCGATCGCGGCCCTGGTCCGGGAGTCGGCATCCATGGCACGTCCTTTCCGTAGTGGTGGCAGCCTAGGCACACCGGGCCGCAGCCGGCCCGGCGCCAGGCGGACGGGGCTGCCGAATTCACCCGACGCCGCCCTCCATTTGCCGGCCGGGTGGACGGTCGGCCCCGGCCGGCAGGCACCGTACCCGGGCCGGCGAGTTCAGCGTGTGGCGGCGAGGTCGTCGACGAACTGCTGGACATGGCCCAGCAGTTCGCTCTGATGGGGTGGGGTGGAGACCTCGAAGTGGCCGCGGTCCGGCTCCCGCACCGTGATCCGGGCGGCCGCGCGGACCGGGCGGCGGGTCAGACGGACTGCAGGAACTGCCGGAGTATCCGCTGACCCCCGCGCAAGGCGGCCAGCGGAACCCGCTCGTCCACCCCGTGCATACCCGCGGCCACCCGCCCCTGCGGGTCGACTCCGTGCGGGGCGAAGCCGTAGCCGGCGATGCCCAGCCGGGCGAAGGGCTTGGCGTCGGTGCCGCCGCCCATGCAGTACGGCAGCACCACCGCTCCCGGATCGGCCGCCCGCACGCACCTGCTGATGGCCTCGAACCACGGCGAGCACACGGGCGCGGCGACAGCCGGGCTGTCGGAGAGCAGGTGGATCGACACCCTGTCGCCGAGCAGGTCGGTGATCTGCGCGAGCACCTCCTGGTGGTCCCCGGCCAGGGTCCGTACGTCGATCTCGGCGCGCGCCTGGCCGGGCACGACGTTGACCTTGTAACCGGCCTCGAGCAGCGTCGGCGTCGCCGAGGACCGCAGCGACGGCTCGACGTAGTCGCGCAGGTCGCCGATGCGCTCCAGCACCGCCGCGATGCCGGCTTCGCCGTCCAGGTCGGCCTCGATGCCCAGTGCCTCCACGACACCCGCGAGGAAGGCCAGCACCACGGGTGTCGGCCGGACCGGCCAGCGGTGGTCGGCGACTCGTGCGAGCGCGCGCACCAGGCGGGCCACCGGGTTGTCGTCATTCGGCCGGGAGCCGTGGCCCGCGGTGCCCGTGGCGCGGACCGACATGTGCAGGGAGCCGCGTTCGGCGGCGGCCACCGGGTAGAAGCGGCGCACGGTGCCGTCGGCGGCGGTCGCGTCCACCGGAACGCCGCCCGACTCGCCGATCCCGGCGGTCACCCCGCGGAAGAGCTCGGGGTGGGCGTCCACCAGCCATTCGGCGCCGAGTTGCCCGTCCTCCTCCTCCTCCTCCTCCTCGTCGGCGACGAACGCGAACACGATGTCGCGTCGCGGGCCGACGCCGTCACGTGCCCACTCCAGCAGGGTCGCCACCATCATGGCGACCATGTCCTTCATGTCGGTGGCCCCGCGTCCCCACAGGTAGCCGTCGGCGACACGCCCCTCGAAGGGCGGCACCGACCAGCCCTTCTCGTCGGCCGGGACCACGTCCAGGTGCCCGTGCACGAGCAGGGCGTCGGCCGCCGGATCGGCACCCGGCACCCGCAGCACCACGTTGGCCCGCGTCGGCGCGGACTCCAGCACCACCGGGGTGTATCCCGCCGTACGCAGCAGGCCGGCCACGTAGTCGGCGGCGGCACGCTCGCCCCGGCTGCCGGCGGTGCCGAAGTTCTGCGTGTCGAGGGAGATCAGGTGGGCGCAGATGGCCACCACGTCGGGAAACGGGGCGCCGGGCGGTGCGGCCGGGTGGGCGGGCCCGCGCTCAGCGTCCATCCGGGCTCCCCGGGCGGACCGGGCGGGTCTCGACCACGTAGCCCTCGTTGCGCCGGAACCCGACGATCCGGGCCCCGTTCGCCATCGCCCCGCCCAACTCCTCGCGCAGCGCCACCCGCCATTCGCGCGCCAGGTGCGGCGACTCGCGGCGCACGGCCTCGATGTCCGGGGGAATCGCGAGCAACGCCCGCTCGCCGTCCCAGCGGCCTGCCTTCGGTCTGCCGTCGGCCCCCACGTGCAGGGCTGTTGCGGGGGCGGCGCCGTCGTCGCAGGGGAGGGAAGCGGCGCGGCGGTCGCAGCGCCGGACCACTTCCGGTGCCAGCAGGTGCCAGGTCAGCAGCAGCCGGTCGGTCTGGTCACCGGCGTTGATCCGGTCGCTCATCGACCCGTAGAAGTCGGCCAGGTACTCCGTCGCCGAGCCGCCGAGCTTGCCGATGTTGAAGTGGGCGTTGCGGCGCACGAGTGGGTCGAAGGTCCAGGCGATCGTGGTGACACCCGCCCGCAACGCCCACGTGCGCTGGTGCAGTTTCAGGGCGCGGCCCACGTTGCGGGCACGCCGGTTGCCCACGACCGCGGCGATGTGGCTGTGCATGCTGTGCGGCGGCCCCGCACCGAAGAACGCCACCGCGGCACCGATGAGATCCCCGTCGAGGTACGCCCCGGCGACGTAGTTGCCGCTGGTCGCGAACGCTTTGAGCAGTTCGGTGGTGACCTTCGGGCCGGCCTCGCCGCGGTTCCACACCCGGTCCAGCAGCGCCCCGAGCTCCTGGAGCGCGGCGATCCGGTCGACCTCGCGGATGTCCACTCCCGACGACCGGGCCGCCTCGTCCGCGGCCGAGGTCGCCGACGCGACGGCGATCACCCGCTCCTCGCCGGTGTCCGACGACTGACTGTGTGTCACAGCTCCGTGACCTCCTTGGGGCGGCGGACCGCCGAGTCGTGCAGGATGCCGGCTATGAGTCCGGCGATCAGCGCGGTGCGGCCGGGCAGTTCGTCGATCAGGACGTGTTCGTCGGCGGCGTGCGGACCGCCGCCGCTCGCACCCAGCCCGTCGAGGGTGGGCACGCCGAGGGCCGCCGTCAGATTGCCGTCGGAGCCGCCGCCGACGGCCGCCTCGCCGAGGTCGTGCAGGCCCGCGGCCGGGGCCAGTTCGCGGGCCAGCCGGAACAACTCCGCCGCGGCCGCGCGCTCCAGGGGCGGCCGGTCGATGCCGCCGGAGACCTCCAGCAGCCCGTCGGGCAGGCGTGGGCGCAGCCCGTACAGCGCGGCGTCGACGCGTTCGAGCTCTGCCGCCGACCAGGCTCTGACGTCGACGGAGAAGGACGCCGTCTCCGGGACGGTGTTCGCCGACGTCCCGGCGACGACCAGGCTCGGGACCACGCTCGTGCCCTGCCCCGGATCGGCCAGCGCCTGCACGGCGAGGATCTGATGGGCCACCTCCACCGCCGCGTTCGGGTTCCAGGCCCGCGTGCGCGGCCCGGCCGGTGGCCGCCACCCGGTAGGCGGCCCGGCCCTTGCGGGACGTCTTCAGCGCCCCGCCGGGCGCGGCGGCCTCCAGGACGAGCACGGCACTGCACGGCGCCGCCTCCGCGGTGATCAGGGCCCGCGACGTGCCGGACCCGACCTCCTCGTCCCCGGTCACCAGCAGCGTGACACCGTCCAGGTCGCCGGCGACCACTGCTGGGTGGGGGCTTCGTCCGCCGGTC
>NZ_JACEGK010000488.1:0-6110 GCF_056859195.1 Streptomyces sp. NH27 | reverse complement strand
GGCCCGGACCCCGGCTCGCCGGGTAACCTCGCCGCCGTGCCCAAAGCTGATCAACCCACCCTCAGACAGCCGGGCGCGCCGCGCCCGGCGCACGTGCGCCCCACACCGCTGGCCGACCTCGCCCGCCGCCTCGGCCCGTCCGTGGCAGCCCCGGCGGACGACGGCCCGCAGGTCACCGGCATCACGCACGACTCCCGCGCGGTCCGCCCCGGCGACCTGTACGCGGCCCTGCCCGGCGCCCGCGTGCACGGCGCCGACTTCGCCGCGCAGGCCGCGCAGGCCGGCGCGGTGGCCGTACTGACCGATCCCGACGGAGCGCAGCGCGCGGCCGCGACCGGGCTGCCGGTGCTCACCGCGGCCGACCCGCGCGCCGAGATGGGCGAACTCGCGGCCGTCGTCTACGGCCGGCCCGGCGAGGCCATGCTGCGGATCGGCATCACCGGTACCTCCGGCAAGACCACCACCTCCTACCTCGCCGAGGGCGGCCTTCGCGCCGGCCACGCGGCCGGCCGCACCGGCCTGATCGGCACCGTCGAGACCCGGATCGGCGACGAGCGGATCAAGAGCGAGCGCACCACCCCCGAGGCCACCGACCTCCAGGCGCTGTTCGCGGTGATGCGCGAACGCGGCGTGGACGCGGCGGTCATGGAGGTCTCCAGCCACGCCCTGATCCTCGGCCGGGTCGACGGCACCGTCTTCGACATCGCGGTCTTCACCAACCTCAGCCCGGAGCACATGGAGTTCCACTCCGGCATGGAGGACTACTTCCAGGCCAAGGCGCGGCTGTTCACCCCGCTGCGCAGCCGCCTGGGCGTGGTCAACCTCGACGACGAGTACGGCCGCCGGCTCGTCGCGGAGGCCACGGTGCCGCTGGTGACGTTCTCCGCGCAGGGCAGCCTCGACGCCGACTGGCGGGCCGAGGACATCCAGGCCGGCCCGATCGACAGCCGCTTCACCGCGATCGGCCCCAAGGGCGAGCGGGTGCGGGCGGTGGCGCCGCTGCCCGGCCCGTTCAACGTCGCCAACACCCTTGCCGCGCTCGCCGCCCTGGCCGCCGCCGGCCTCGACCCGCAGACCGCCGCCGACGGCATCGCCGCCGTCCCCGGCGTCCCGGGCCGGCTGGAGCGGGTCGACGCCGGGCAGCCCTATCTCGCGGTCGTGGACTACGCCCACAAGACCGACGCCGTCGAGTCGGTGCTGCGCGCGCTGCGCACCACCACCGACGGCCGTATCCACGCCGTGCTCGGCTGCGGCGGCGACCGGGACGCCACCAAGCGCGGTCCCATGGGCGCGGCCGTCGCCCGGCTCGCCGACACCGCCGTGCTCACATCCGACAACCCCCGCTCGGAGGACCCGCTGCAGATCCTCACCGCGATGCTCGCCGGCGCGGTGGAAGTGCCGGCCGCGCAGCGCGGACACGTCATCGTCGAACCCGACCGGGCCGCCGCGGTGGCCGCCGCCGTCGCGCTCGCGCGGCCCGGCGACGTCGTGCTGGTGGCCGGCAAGGGACATGAGCAGGGCCAGGACATCGCCGGAGAGGTGCGCCCCTTCGACGACCGAGAGGTGCTGCGCGCCGCGATCGATAAGGACCGACAAGAACAGTGATCCCTCTCACCCTCGCCGAGGTCGCACGTGCGGTCGGCGGGAGCACGCACGACATACCGGACAGTGCGGTACGCGTCACCGGTCCGGTGGTCAGGGACTCCCGCGAGGTGGTCCCCGGCGCCCTGTTCGTCGCGTTGGCCGGAGAGCGCTCGGACGGCCACGACTTCGCCGCAGGGGCGGTCGCCGACGGTGCGGTGGCGGTGCTCGCGGCCCGGCCGGTCGGTGTGCCCGCCATCGTGGTGGACGACGTCCAGGCCGCGCTCGGCGCGCTCGCCCGGCACGTCATCGAGCAGTTGGGCGCGACCGTGGTGGCGCTCACCGGCTCGGCCGGCAAGACCAGCACCAAGGACCTGCTCGCCCAGCTCCTGGAGCGCCTGGCGCCGACGGTGTGGACACCCGGCTCGTTCAACAACGAGATCGGGCTGCCGCTGACCGCGCTCGGCGCCGACGAGGGCACCCGCCACCTGGTGCTGGAGATGGGCGCCCGCGGCATCGGCCACATCTCCTACCTGACCGGGCTCACCCCGCCCCGGATCGGGCTGGTGCTCAACGTGGGCAGCGCGCACATCGGCGAGTTCGGCGGCCGCGAGCAGATCGCACAGGCCAAGGGCGAACTCGTCGAGGCACTGCCCGCCGAGGCCGAGGGCGGCATCGCCGTACTCAACGCCGACGACCCGCTGGTGAGTGCCATGCGCACCCGAACCAAGGCGAAAGTGGTGACCTTCGGCGAAGCCCCCGAAGCGGACGTACGCGCCGAGAACGTGACGCTGGGCGCCAGCGGTCAGCCCACTTTCACGCTGCGCACACCCTCCGGGTGCGCCGAAGTGACCTTGCGCCTGTACGGTGAGCATCACGTGTCGAACGCGCTCGCCGCGGCCGCCGTCGCCCGTGAACTCGGCATGCCTGTCGAGGAGATCGCCACCGCGCTCGCCGCGGCCGGCCCGCTCTCGCACTGGCGGATGGAGGTCACCGAGCTGCCCGACGGCGTGACGGTCATCAACGACGCCTACAACGCGAACCCGGAATCCATGAGGGCAGCCCTGCGCACACTCGCGGCGATGGGCCGCACCGCACAGGCTCGGGGGGGCCGTACGTGGGCGGTGCTGGGCAAGATGGCCGAACTCGGCGAGCAGTCGCTCGCGGAGCACGACGCGGTGGGGCGGCTGGCCGTCCGACTCAACGTCAGCAAGCTCGTGGCCGTCGGCGGTACGGAAGCCGCATGGCTGCAAATGGGCGCCTACAACGAGGGTTCGTGGGGTGAGGAGTCGGTGCACGTGTCCGACGCGGAGGCGGCGGTCGACCTGGTACGCGCAGGGGCGCGGCCGGGAGATGTCGTGCTGGTGAAGGCATCGAGGTCGGTCGGGCTTGAGTCCGTCGCCCTCGCGCTGATCGAGGCCGGCGGCGCCGCCGGCCCCGGAGCGGCCCGCGAGGGTGCCACCCGATGAAGCAGATCCTCGTCTCCGGCGTCCTGGGACTGTTCCTGTCGCTGTTCGGCACCCCGCTGCTGATCCGCCTGCTGGCCCGCAAGGGCTACGGGCAGATGATCCGGGACGACGGCCCGAAGGCCCACCACAGCAAGCGCGGTACGCCCACCATGGGCGGCATCGCCTTCATCCTGGCCACGGTGGTCGCGTATGTGGTCACCAAGCTGGCCACCGGTGACAAGCCCACCGCCTCCGGTGTGCTGGTGCTGTTCCTGACCGTCGGCATGGGCCTGGTCGGCTTCCTCGACGACTACATCAAGATCGTCAAGCAGCGCAGCCTGGGTCTGCGGGCCAAGGCGAAGATGGCCGGCCAGCTGATCGTGGGCATCGGCTTCGCGGTGCTCGCGCTGAACTTCCACGACTCGCGCGGCCAGACCCCGGCGTCCACGAAGCTCTCCTTCACCACGGACTTCGGCTGGTCGATCGGCCCGGTCATCTTCGTGATCTGGGCGTTGTTCATGATCCTGGCGATGTCCAACGGCGTGAACCTCACCGACGGTCTCGACGGCCTGGCCACCGGCGCGTCCGTGATGGTCTTCGCCGCCTACACCGTCATCGGCGTGTGGCAGCACGGCGAGTGGTGCGGCGCCCCGGTCAGCGCCAACGGCGCCTGCTACGAGGTGCGCGACCCGCTCGACCTGGCCGTGGTGGCCGCCGCGTTGATGGGTGCCTGCTTCGGCTTCCTGTGGTGGAACACCTCGCCGGCGAAGATCTTCATGGGCGACACCGGCTCGCTTGCGCTCGGCGGGGCGTTGGCCGGTCTGGCGATCTGCTCGCGCACCGAACTCCTGATGGCGATCCTCGGCGGCCTGTTCGTCCTGATCACCATGTCCGTGGTCATCCAGGTCGGCTCCTTCCGGCTCACCGGCAAGCGGGTCTTCCGGATGGCGCCACTCCAGCACCACTTCGAACTCAAGGGCTGGAGCGAGGTCCTGATCGTGGTCCGGTTCTGGATCATCCAGGGCATGTGCATGGCCGTCGGCCTCGGGTTGTTCTACGCGGCCTGGGTGGCGGCATCGTGACGGGCACTCAGCCCGGCGCCGGTGCCGGCGACTCGGCCCGGTTCGAGGACCCGGCCGACTTCAAGGACGCCCGGGTCACCGTCGCCGGGCTCGGCGTCTCCGGGGTGCCCGCCGCGAGGGCGCTGCACCGACTCGGCGCCCGCGTCACCGTGGTCAACGGCCCGGCCGGCGACAAGCAGCACGCCGAGGCGGCCGAACTGGAGGCGCTCGGCATCGCCGTACGCCTCGACGACGCCGACACCCTCCCCGACGGCACCGAACTGGTCGTCACCTCCCCCGGCTGGAAGCCGTCCAGCCCGCTGTTCGCGGCCGCCGGGGCCGCGGGCGTGCAGGTGTGGGGCGACGTCGAACTCGCCTGGCGGCTGCGCGGACCCGGCGCGGCGCCGTGGCTGGCCATCACCGGCACCAACGGCAAGACCACCGCCACCCGCATGCTCGCCGCGATCCTCACCGCGGCGGGTCTGCGCACCGCGGCCGTCGGCAACATCGGCGTCTCGCTCTTCGATGTCATCCTCGGCGACCAGGAGGGCGGTCCTTACACCCCTTACGATGTCCTCGCCGTCGAACTGTCCAGCTACCAGCTCCACTGGGCGCCGAGCATCCGCCCGCACTCCGCGGCCGTGCTCAACCTCGCGCCCGACCACCTCGACTGGCACGGCTCGATGGCCGCGTACGCCGCCGACAAGGGCCGGATCTACACCGGCAACCAGGTCGCCTGCGTGTACAACACCGCCGACCCGCAGACCGAGCGCCTGGTCCGCGAGGCCGACGTCGAAGAGGGCTGCCGGGCGGTCGGCTTCACCCTCCAGGCGCCCGCGCCCTCGCAGTTCGGCGTGGTCGACGGCATCCTCGTGGACCGCGCCTTCGTCGAGGACCGGCAGCGCCGCGCGCAGGAGCTCGCCGAGGTCGAAGACGTCCGCCCGCCCGCCCCGCACAACATCGCCAACGCGCTGGCCGCCGCCGCGCTCGCCCGCGCCTACGGGGTCGAACCGGACGCCGTACGCGAGGGCCTGCGCGCCTTCCGGCCGGACGCCCACCGCATCGCCGAGGTCGCCGTCCTCGACGGCGTCACCTACGTCGACGACTCCAAGGCCACCAACACGCACGCGGCCGAGGCGTCGCTGGTGTCGTACCCGTCGGTGGTCTGGCTGGCCGGCGGCCTCGCCAAGGGCGCGGAGTTCGACGAACTGGCCGCGGCGGCCGCGTCCCGGCTGCGGGCGGTGGTCCTGTTCGGCGCCGACCGGGCGGTGATCCGCGAAGCGCTCGCGCGACACGCCCCGCAGGTACCGGTGGTGGAGCTGGAACGGACCGACACTGGGGCGATGTCCGCCGCCGTCGGCACGGCCCGCGACCTCGCCCAGCCGGGCGACACGGTCCTGCTCGCCCCGGCCTGCGCGTCGATGGACATGTTCACCAACTACAACCAGCGCGGTGACCTGTTCGCCGAGGCGGTACGCGCCCTCGCCGCCCGCGGCGGCGGACCGGAGGAGGTCGGCCCGGCCGACCACGGCCGCTGACCCGCGGCCCCGGCCCGGGGCGGCGGCCGGCCGCACCCGCGCACCGAGGAGGGGACGCATGCCGCGAGACCGCTTCACCGCCCAAGGCGGCGAGGACCGTCTGCCCCCGTCGGGCCGCCGCCAGGCCGACGGCGCGTCTTCGCGCACCCCCGCTACGGACCGTGTGCCGCCGGCCGGGCGGGTCGGCGGCGCCGCGGGCGGTACCCCGCAGGCAGGACGCGCGGCCGGCCGGCGCGCCGGTGACGCGGCAAAGGGCGCACCCGGGACCCGCGGCGCCGATCCGCTGCCGCCGGCCGGCCGTAGCGCCTCCGGTCGCGGCCGGGGGCGGTTGCCCGGCGAAGGTCAACTCTCCGATCGCGGCCGACCGGCCGGCGCCGACGGGGTTCCCGGCGGCGGTGGCCGTGCCGACGAGGGGCGCCGTATCAGCAGCGGCCGACCGGCCGGCGCCGACAAAGCACCCGGCGGCGCCCGGCGTTCCGGTG
>NZ_JACEGK010000487.1:0-6128 GCF_056859195.1 Streptomyces sp. NH27 | reverse complement strand
GGCCCCACGGCCCGCCTGCGTACAGCCGATCGGTCAGGCTGCCGGTCGCTCAGGCTGCTGATCTGTCAGGCAGCCGATCTGTCAGGACGGCAGCGTCCACTGCTGGTTGGATCCGCCGTTGCAGTCCCACAGTTCGAGCTGGTTGCCGTTGGTGGTGTCGCCCTTGGGGATGTCCAGGCACCTGCCGGACACGGGGTTGTAGAGGGTGCCGATCTGCGGGAGCCATTGCTGGTTGGCGCCGCCGTTGCAGTCCCACAGCTCGACGAGGGTTCCGTCGGCGGTGCCGTTGTCGGTGGCGTCCAGGCACTTGCCGTTGATCTGCACGGTGCCCGCGCCGGCGCCGCCGGGCGCGGGGACGGTCCAGTTCTGGGCACCAGTGGTGTTGCAGTCGTAGATCTGGACCGCGGTGCCGTTGTCGCTCGAACCGGTGTTGTCGTCCAGGCACTTGTTGATCCCGGCGCCGGAGACGATGTGACCGGTGACGGTGCCGGTGCTGCCGACCGGGGTGACGGTGAGGTTGTCGAACTGGTCGGTCTGGTAGCCGCTGGTGCCCAGGCCCACCATGCCGGTGGCGTACGAGGAGTCGGTGGCCGATCCCACCGTGTTCCCGTCGATCGCGGCGGTGAGTGTGCTGCCGTTGACGGTCAGTGCGAGGTGGTGCCAGGTGCCGGTGCCCAGCGCGGTGGTGGTGCCGACGGCCAGGGGGATCTCGATGCCGCTGGAGCTGTTGCGGAGGATCGACCAGGCGCCGGTGTCGGAGACCTGGAGGTAGTAGGCGTCGATGGCCGACGGGGTGAAGCCGCCCTGGTTGCCGACCCTGGCGAGGAGTTGCACCGAGCCGGCCTGCCGGATCAACGTGTCCGCGGCCACCGTGTAGTTGGCCCAGCCGGGCCCGCCGCCGAAGGTGTACGGGGCGGAGTCGCCGTCCCACTCGATCGGCTTGGTCGCGGCCTGCTGGGTGACGCAGTTCCCGGAGCGGCCGCCGGCGCACCCGGTGACCTCGAAGGCGCCCTGCTGCTGGGCGAGGTAGGCGGGCTGCCGGCCGGCCTGGTCGGTGTCGAAGTTGTCGGAATACGGCAGCGGTTGGGGCTTGGCGGCCGGCCCCTGGGCGGTGCCCTTGCCCTGCCCGGTGGTCGTGGTCAGGGTGTAGACGTAGCCGGGCTGGACGGTGAGCGAGTAGGCGCCGCCGGACGGGGTGAGGGTGGACTGCTGGACGAGGTTGTCGCCGGAGGTGGCGCTGTTCACGTCGGTCGCCCAGACGTGCACCGGCCCGGTGGAAAGGCCGCCGGAGACCTGCACGTCGACGGTCTGCGCCGAGGTGGCGGTGGTGGCCTCGATGACGGTGGAGTAGTCGCTGCCGGTCGCGGACTTCAAGGTGACGTAGCTGCCGTTCGACTCGCTGCCGCCGAGGTAGCCGGAGCCGGCGTCCACGAACTTCCAGCCGGGCGAGGTGAACTGGGTGATCTGGGCGGTGGCCCACAGGTTCTTGCCGACGCTGTAGGCGCCGGAGTAGGGCTGGTTGGCGAGCACCAGGCCGTCGGTGTCGTAGGGCAGGTTCGGGTAGACGGCGGCGGCGACCGGCCAGTTGATGTAGGCGGTGAGCTTGCCGTCGATGTAGCCGCGGGTGAAGGAGCGGATCAGCGCGGGCGCGCCGGAGTCGCGGTCCTGGGAGCCGTTCTCACTGGCCCACAGCGGCTTGCCGGTGCCGACGGCGGTGCTGGTGCTGGGGCAGGTGTCGGCGCTGCCGCCGTCGCCTCCCGCGCAGGGGTAGTGCGCGCCGATGACGGAGATGCTGTTGGCGAAGGCGGAGTTGGACGCGACGTCGTTCGCCACGGACCAGTCGCTGTCGGCGCCGACGATCTGGGTGCCGGAGTAGCCGTTGCTGTCGAGGGCGGCGCGCAACTGCTCGTACCAGCCGATGTTGTAGCCGCGTTCGTTCCAGCCGCCGAGGTAGTCGATGGTCAGGCCGTGGGACTTGGCGCAACCGAGCCAGTTCACCAGGTAGTTGACGGTGTCGGTGGACCAGAAGTTGCCGCCGCCGAGGTAGCCGGGGGCGCCCCAGGCCAGACCGTAGAGCTTGATGGCGGGGTTGCGGGCCTTGGCCTGCTCCATCAGCCACCACTCGTAGCCGGTGTTGCAGTCGACGGCGCCGCTGGTGTGCTCGTGGCTGGACTCGGAGCCGTCGGTGGAGTTGGTGTCACCGCCGATCTCGACCTTGAAGATCTGGAGATCGGCGCCGTAGCCGGGTTTGAAGAGGTAGTCGAGGATCTGCTGTTGCTGGGCGGCCGGGTAGTCGGTCAGCAGCCGGCTGTTGCCGCCACCGCCGCTGATCGCCCCGATGCCGTCGAAGGTGCGGCCGCCGCTGGTGCCGTCGACGGAGATGGTGGCGGCGGTCGCGGCGCCGGCCGGCGCGGCGACCGAGCCGAGGCCGAGGGCGGCGAGCACCGCGAGGACGACGGCTGCGACCACCGTCCGGAGCGAGGAGCCGAACGGGGCGAATCTGCGCATGGGGGGTTCCTTTCGGATGCGGGCGAAAGGGTGCAGAGCCGAGTACTTCGGTGACCGTCATGTGGGGAAACGTTTGGAATAGTGGGGAGAGTTGATCAGAAGTCAGCAGAACCAAGCGCGTGAACATGACACTGCCGCACCCGGGTGAAGTCAAGGGCCCGGACCGAAGTGCCGCCACGCCCGGCCACGCCCGGTCACAGCGCCGCCAGATGGTGCGATCCGGCGCGCACCGAGGTCTTTACGGCGACGACATCGATGGACTAGAACGACAGTCATCCGATGTTCATAAGCACCGTCGCGGGAAAAGCGCGGCGGCGCTCGTCAACTACGTCCAGAGGACGGCGTATTCATCGGAGCACTACTGAAGCGCTGAGGAACGAACGCAAGCCGGACTCCCACCAAGCGTCGTGCGCCGCCGACGCCACCGGCGCGTGGAACTGCGCCCCCGACGGCCGCCCGCGCGGCCGTTCCCGAAGGTACGAGCGGTGCCGGTCGCCCCGACCGGCACCGCTCGTGCGGGCGTGCGGGCGTGCGTGCGTGCGTGCGTGCAAAGGGGCGATCGTCCGGCGCCGCGCTTGGCTACCAGGCGGAGTGCTCCGCCTCCTGATCGGCGAAACGCCATGTCATGGTGGGCAGACCCTCGCGATCCCACTCGTAGTGCTCCAGGAGGGTGGTGCGCTCGTCGAAGACCCGGCTGACGGCGAGCACGCCGTTGGGGTGCCAGTCCTTGAACTCCCCCACGACCTGGCCCATCCGCAGCGAACCCTTCGAGCGGAGCGTGCCGTCCGAGTACCACTCGACGGTCGGACCGTCGGGCACCCCGTCCCGGTAGGTGCTCAGCGCGACCCGGGCCTCGCCGGCGAACTCCTCCACCTCTCCGGTGAACAGCTCGTTCCGATACACGACGCGCAGATCCTCGTCCTTGCCGACGTCCGGATCGTCGAAGTTGATGCGCTGCACCGGCCTCACTCCTGTCCCAGTCCCCTTTTGCCGTTCCGCCCCGCGACACCCGTGCGGCGGCGACCCCCCACACCGTCGCCGGGCGGAAGGCCGTACCGGACATCCCTGGCCCCCAGTATGGCGGCCTCGTGGCGCCCGCAACGACGTCCCGGCGGCCGAATCGCCCGACAGGCCCAAAGTGCCCCGGAAGGTGCGGTCACGCGTCCTTGGCAGGGGAGATCTTCGCGAGCCAGCCGGCCGTTTCGGACGCGGGGAGGGTGGCTTCGAGGACGAGGTCGCCCGGCATGTTGGAGAAGAGCCGGCCGGCGGGCCAGGCGCGTTCGTAGGGCGGGGTGTCGAGGACGAGCAGGCGGACGCCGTCGACGAGGGGGATGTCGGCGGGGATGCCCTCGTTCCAGATCCAGGTGCCGTCGGGGGCCGCCAGATTGAACGAGCCGATGGTGTCGGTGTCGCCGGTCGCGGAACGGCAGACGGCCACGGCCAGCTCGCTGGGCGCGGCGCCGGGGACGTGGCCGCCGCCGACGAGCTCGCCCGCCAGCAGGGTGTGCAGCTGGAAGTTGTCGCCGAGGCCGCTGATCCGCACCCGGTAGCCGGTGCCGGTATCGCGGTGCAGCACCACCAGCGGTTCGTCGTCGAGGACGGCGAGCATGTAGCGCAGGTACTTCAGGCCGCCGCCGGTGGCGTCGCCGACCCGCTCGGCGGCGTCGATCAGGGCGGCGCGGTCGGGCAGGGCGAGCCGGACCGGCTTGTGGTTGAGGACCGCGACCGCGGCCATCTCCCACTGGGGCAGCGTCCACCACGCCTCGGTGGCGGGCTGGCCGACCCGGTCGAAGACGGCGTCCTCGGGGTCGGACTTCTCCGGGTCGGGCAGGTCGCCGCCGCCGGTGGCCGCCCACCGGGCGGTGAACTCCTCAGCGCCGGCGAGGGCTTCGCCGACCCCGGCCAACACGGTCGGCGCGCAGACGACCGGGTCGGCGCCGCGCTCCACGGCCGCACCGATCACGACCGCGACCACCGAGCGCGGCCCGGGCGGCACTTCGGGCAGCAGCGTCGCCAACCGCGGTGCGACCGTGGCCAGTTCGGCGTCGTCGGCATCATGGAAGGTCTGCTGGAGCAGCCCGAACGCGTCTCCCGACGCCTGGGAGTCGCGGGCCCGCACGGCTGCTTCGAAGTCGGCGACCGCACTGCTGAAGGTGGCTTGTCCGGAGTTCACCCGCGCAGCCTATCGGCCGGACCGGACACCATGACCGGGGTCGCCGACACCCGGCGAAGGCCCAGGCGCGTACCACTGCGGAACGAACCCCCACCTGCACCGTGACGTCATGGCCTTCACAGGGGTCACCCCGTCGGCCGTGACCCGCGAGTCGTGGCTGGCCGTGGACGACATCGCCTGGCCCGCCGGCCCGCGCTGACCGGGCGGTCAGCTCACCCCTCGGGCGTGACGAACTCGGGCTGGTCGAGGATACGCAGCCAGCTGCCGTCGGGCTGGCGCCGGACGACCTGGGCGCGGGCGCCGGCACCGTCACGGGGAGCCGTGGAGGTGAGTGCGACGTCCCCGTGGACGAGTGTCGGCATCGGCTCCTCCGGCTCGAAGTGCGGCCGGTTCGCGAGCACCTTCGCCCACAGTGCCCGGATGGCGTCGCGCCCGACGGTCTGCCCGCCGGGCGGATACGCCAGCACCGCGTCCTCGGCGTAGAGCGCGGCGACCCCGGCCGCGTCACCGGCGTTGGACCGCTCCACGAACAGGCGGGTGATGTCCTCGGGCCGCATGGCCTTGGCGTACTCCGGCATGGCGCTTCTCCTCACGTACCGCTGCTTGCGTCGCTTCTTTTCCTTGCTCACCTCCCAGCGTGGTCCGGCCACGGCAAGAAGTCCAACAGATGGTTCTGATGCGAGCTAGAATTATCAGTTATGGACCTGAGACAGCTCGAGTACTTCGTCGCGGTCGCGGAGGAGCGGAACTTCACGCGGGCCGCCGAGCGCGTCCATATCAGCCAGTCCGGGGTGAGCGCGCAGGTCCGTCGCCTGGAGCAGGAGTTGGGCGCGGAGTTGTTCGACCGTTCCGCGCGCGCCGTGACGCTCACGGTCGCCGGCAAGGCCGCCCTCGAACACGCGCGGGCCGCCCTCGCGGCGGTCGGCGCCGTGACGCAGGCCGTCGGCGAGGTCACCGAGGTGATCCGGGGGCGGCTCGCCGTGGGGATGGTCATCGGCTGCACCCTCACCCCGCTGTTCGACGCGCTCGCCGACTTCCATCGCGTGCACCCCGGTGTCGAGATCGCGCTGCTGGAGGAGAACTCCGAGCGGCTGGTCGAGCAGGTGCGGTCCGGCGCGCTCGACCTCGCGCTGGTCGGCACGGCGAGTGCCGCGCCGGAGGGGCTGGAGGCGCTCACCCTCATCAGCGAGCGCCTGGTCGCCACCGTCCCCGCCGACCATCCGCTGGCCGGCCGGCGCCGCCTCGCCCTGCGCGACGTCGCCGCGTACCCGATCATCTGCATGCCGCCCGGGACCGGGCTGCGGACCGTCTTCGACCGGGCGTGCGCCGCGGGCGGGCTCCGCCCGGTGATCGCCTTCCAGGCGAGCGCGGCCGACGCGATCGCGGATCTCGCCGCGCGCGGGCTCGGGGTGGGGGTGCTCAGCGCGTCCATGGCCGAGCGGTACCG
>NZ_JACEGK010000486.1:0-6129 GCF_056859195.1 Streptomyces sp. NH27 | reverse complement strand
GGGCCGTCCGGGCCGGTCCGGGTCCGGTCAGGTGGTGGTGGCGGCGGCCCGCAGCGGCGCGCCGACGTGGTGCAGATGGCGCAGCGCCTGGGCGTAGGAGGAGATCAGCCCGCTCTCCGCGTAGGCGATGCCCAGCTCCGCGCAGTACGCCTTCACTATCGGCTGGGCGCGCCGCAGATGGGGCGTGGGCATGCTCGGGAAGAGGTGGTGCTCGATCTGGTAGTTCAGCCCGCCGAGCGCGATGTCGGTCAGCCGCCCGCCGCGCACGTTGCGCGAGGTGAGCACCTGGCGGCGCAGGAAGTCGGGCCGGTCCTTGCCGGTCAGCGTCGGCATGCCCTTGTGGTTGGGCGCGAAGGTGCAGCCCATGTACACGCCGAACACCGCCTGGTGGACGGCGACGAACGCCAGCGCCTGCAGCGGGGTGAGGATCAGCAGCAGCGCGGTGATGTACGCGACGATGTGCACGCCGAGCAGCACCGCCTCCAGGGCGCGCTGCTTGTACACGGGCCGGAACAGCGCCCGCACCCCGGCCACGTGCAGGTTCATGCCTTCGAGGGTGAGCAGCGGGAAGAACCAGTACGCCTGGCGGCCGCCGATCCAGCGGGCCACGCCGCGGGCGTTGCGGGCCTGGCCCTGCGACCAGAGGAGGATGTCCGGGCTGACGTCCGGGTCCAGCTCCTCGTGGTTGGGGTTGGCGTGGTGGCGGGTGTGCTTGTCCTGCCACCAGCCGTAGCTCATGCCGACGCACAGGTTGCCCGCGATCCGGCCGGCGGCCTCGCTGGGCCGGCGCAGCCGGAACACCTGGCGGTGGGCTATGTCGTGGGCGACCAGCGCGATCTGGGAGAAGAGCACCCCGAGCACGCCGCCTATGGCCAGCTGCCACCAGGTGTGGCCGAGCAGTGCGAACGCGGTCCAGGCGCCGATGTACAGCGCCGCGACCCCGCCGATCCTGGCCACGTAGTAGCCGGGGCGCCGCTCCATCAGGCCGGAGTCGGTGATCCGCCGGGAGAGTGCGGAGAAGTCGCTGCCCTCGCAGGGCGTGCCGTCGGTGGACGGCGCGTCGGTGGGCAGTACGGCGACGCCGGTCGCGTCCGCCGTGACGGGCCTCACGCGGCTCGCCTGCGGGGCTGCGCAGTGCGCGCGGCGCCGGAACGGGCGCCCCCGGAGCGGCCGGCGGACGTCCCCGCCGAGCTGCTCCCGGTGCGGCCGGAGCCGCCGCCGGTACGTCCTGCGTTGCCGCCGCCGCGGCCCGCGCCGCCCCGGCCGGAACCCGCGCCGGACGCGCCGCCCGCCCGTGGCCTGCGCCGGCTGCCGCCGCGTCCGGTGGAGCCGCCGCCGACGTGCGGTGCCGGGTCCGGCGCCGCGATGGTGATCGGCACCCCGGAGGGCACCCGGGCACCGGTGATCCGGGCCAGTTCCTCGTCGGCGGAGTGCACCTTCGCCGTACGCGGGGTGATCCGGGCCTTGGCCATCAGCCGGTCCATGTCGCGGCGCTGGTCGGACAGCACCAGCGTCACGACGCTGCCGGACGCGCCCGCGCGGGCGGTACGGCCGCCGCGGTGCAGGTAGTCCTTGTGGTCGGCCGGCGGATCGACGTTGACCACCAGGTCGAGGTCGTCGATGTGGATGCCGCGCGCGGCGACGTTGGTGGCCACCAGTGCGGTCACCTCGCCGTTCTTGAACTGGGTGAGGGTACGGGTGCGCTGCGGCTGGGACTTCCCGCCGTGCAGCGCGGCCGCCCGTACGCCGCTGGCCAGCAGGGTCTTGGCGAGCCGGTCCACGGCGCGCTTGCTGTCCAGGAAGAGCAGCACCCGGCCGTCGCGGGCGGCGATCCGCACGGTGGCGTCGCGCTTGTCCTCGCTGGTTACGTGGAGCACGTGGTGCTCCATGGTCGAGACGGCGCCGGCCGACGGGTCGACCGCGTGCACCACCGGGTCGGACAGGAACCGGCGGACCAGGGTGTCCACGTTGCGGTCGAGGGTCGCGGAGAACAGCATCCGCTGGCTGCCCGGCACCACCTGGTTCAGCAGCGCCGTGACCTGGGGCAGGAAGCCCATGTCGGCCATCTGGTCGGCCTCGTCGAGCACGGTGATCACGACCTTGTCGAGCCGGCAGTCGCCGCGCTCCACGAGGTCGCGCAGCCGGCCCGGGGTGGCGACGACGATCTCCGCGCCGCCGCGCAGCGCCGCGGCCTGGCGGCTGATCGACAGCCCGCCGACGACCGTGGCCAGCCGCAGGCGCAGCGCCCGGGCGTACGGGGTGAGCGCGTCGGTGACCTGCTGGGCCAGTTCGCGGGTGGGCACGAGCACCAGCGCGAGCGGCTGGCGCGGCTCGGAGCGCTGCCCGGCGGTGCGGGCCAGCATGGCCAGCCCGAAGGCGAGGGTCTTGCCGGAGCCGGTGCGGCCCCGGCCGAGTACGTCACGGCCGGCCAGCGAGCTGGGCAGCGTCGCGCCCTGGATCGGGAACGGCACGGTGACGCCCTGCCGGGTCAGCTCCTCCGTCAGCGCGGCGGGCATGTCCAGCTCGGCGAAGGTGGTCGCGGCCGGCGGGGCGGGGGTGACCGTCGTGTACACCGACTCCTCGGAGCCGGTGTCCGCCGGGCGGCCGCCGGAGCGGCCGGAGCCGCGGGACGCGCCGCCGGTGCCCTGCTGGGGGCCGCGCGGCTTGCGCCGGGCGCGGGCCGGGCCGCCCGAATAGGACTGGCGATTTCTTTCAGGCATGCGTGGAGCCTTCCTCGAAGGCGGCGCGTGCCGAAAAAGACTCCGCAAAAAGTGACATCGGGCGGAGACTCGCAGAACGAGCCGGAGAGATGAACAGCGGAGGAGGTGAACAGCGGTGGAACGGAAAACGCACATCCGTCCGGGAATCGCACCCAGGTACGGAAAAGCCGGGCCCCGCGCCCAAAGTAGCGGGACCCGGCTCGGGTACTACTCGTCCGGTCAGGAGGGGACGATGTTCTCCGCCTGCGGGCCCTTCTGGCCCTGCGTGACGTCGAAGGTGACCTTCTGGCCCTCCTGGAGCTCACGGAAGCCCTGGGTGGCGATGTTCGAGTAGTGGGCGAAGACGTCGGCGCCGCCGCCGTCCTGCTCGATGAAGCCGAAGCCCTTTTCCGCGTTGAACCACTTAACGGTACCGGTTGCCATGTCTAACTTCCTCTGATGGTGCAGTTCCCGAACTCGCACTTTACGAGCCAGGTGTCGCTGCAATGACCCCATCTGGAGGCCGGAAAACAAAATGCGCCCGAGGGTCACATCCCGTCAGGCGCACACAGAGTTCATGGGTACCACAACCGCAACAATTGAACGGTAGCACACCCCTACCGCAGCGCGAAATACCGGAGCCAGAGGTACCCCGCGCTCACGCCCACCGTGGCGGCCGCGACCACCAGGCCGTGCCGGGTGAACTGCCAGAACGTGATCGGCCGGCCGGCGCGTTCGGCGATGCCGAGCACCACCACGTTCGCGGAGGCGCCGATCGCGGTGGCGTTGCCGCCGAGGTCGGCGCCGACCGCCAGCGCCCACCACATGACGTGGTGCCGGTCGCCGCCGAGGTGCTGGACGAGATCGGCGGTGACCGGCCCCATGGTGGCCACGTACGGGATGTTGTCCACGACGCCGGAGAGCGCGCCGGAGCCGCCGAGCATCAGCATCGAACCGCCGAGCTCCCGGTCGCCGACCGCGCGGGCCAGGGCGTCGGAGACGTATCCGATCACACCCGTCTCGACCAGGCCGCCGATCATCACGAACAGCCCGGCGAAGAACGCGAGCGTGGGCCACTCGACCTCGGCCAGTACCTCCTCGGTGCGGACCGTGGAGACCGCCACCAGCAGCCCCGCGCCGAGCAGTGCGACGACGCTCGGCTGGTAGCCCAGCACCGGTTGCAGCACGAACCCGGCGACGACCGCGGCCAGCACCGCCAGCCCCTGCACCAGGGTCCGCCGGTCACGGATCGACGCGCGCGGGTCGAGCGCCATCACCGCGGTGGCGCGCTCGGCGTCGTAGTCGAAGGCGGTACGGAACAGCACCCGGGCCAGGCCGATCAGCACCAGCACGAGGAGGACGGCCAGCGGCCCGAGGTTGATGAGGAAGTCGTTGAAGGTCAGTCCGGCGCGGCTGCCGATGAGTATGTTCGGCGGGTCGCCGACGAGGGTGGCGATGCCGCCGATGTTCGAGGCGAACACCTCGGTGATCAGATAGGGCGCCGACGGCAGCGCGAGGCGCTCGCAGACCAGCAGGGTGACCGGGGCGACCAGCAGCACCGTGGTGACGTTGTCCAGCAGCGCGGAGACGGTCGCGGTGATCACCGTCAGCATCACCAGCACCCGGAACGGCCGGGCGTCCGCCCACTGCACCGACCGGATCGCCAGGTACTCGAACAGGCCGGTCCGCTTGAGCACGCCGACGATCACCATCATGCCCAGCAGCAGGAAGATGACGTTCCAGTCGATGCCGGAGCGCTCGGAGTAGAAGGCGGCGGTGCCGTCGGTCGCGCCGATCAGCAGCATCAGGGCGGCACCGCCGAGTGCGGCCGCGACCCGGTGTATTCGCTCGCTGATGATCAGGGCGTACGTCCCGGCGAACACCGCGACGGCGGCCCACGCCTGCCAGTCGCCCGGTCCCGCACCCGATCCCATGGCGGTGGAGAGCACCGGTACCAGCCCCTATCGGCGAAGAGAGTTCTCCTGTCTTCGCCGACCAGACTTCCCGGCACACCAGTCGTCAACGTACACGACGCCGGGCGGTCCTCCACCCGCCCGGGTCCGCCGGTACGGGAGAGGACCTTCCCGGCCCTCTCCCGTACGGCGACGCCATCGTCCTTGTCCACCAGGTGAGTTGACGCGGCGTCAGGTCAGGTCACTTCTTGAAGGCGTAGTCCATCAGCTTCTTGGCGTCCGAGGTGCGGGCGGACACCGAGGAGGAGGAGAGCACCGTGCCGATCACGGTCTTCTTGCCGCGGGTGGCGGCGAAGACGAGGCAGTAGCCGGCCTCGGGGCCCGAGCCGGTCTTGACGCCGATGGTGCCGGAGTAGGTGCCCAGCAGGGTGTTGGTGTTGGTCCAGGACATGTAGCGGTAGCCGCCGGACTTGGTGGTGACCTTCTGCTTGGTCGACTTGGTCTTCACGACCGTGCGGAAGGTCGAGTACTTCATCGCGTTGCTCGCGAGCTTCGTGAGGTCGCGCGGCGTCGAGTAGTTCTTGCCGCTGCCTATGCCGTCGAAGGAGTCGAAGTGCGTGTTCTTCAGGCCGAGCGACTTGGCGGTGGAGTTCATCGTGCCGATGAAGGACTTCACCCGGGCGGCGCGGGTGGAGCCGGTGCCGAACTTGTCGGCGAGCGCGTAGGCGGCGTCGCAGCCGGACGGCAGCATCAGGCCGTAGAGCAACTGCCGGACGGTGACCTTGTCCCCGACGATCAGGTGTGCGGACGACGCTCCCTTCGAGACGATGTAGTCGCTGTACGCCTTCTGCACGGTCACCTTGGCGTCCAGGTTGAGGTGCTTGTTCGCCAGGACCACCCGGGCGGTCATGATCTTGGTGGTCGAGCCGGTGGAGCGGCGGGTGTCGGCGGCCTTGGTGTAGAGCGTGGTGCCGGTGCCGTTGTTCATGACGAAGCCGCCCTTGGCGACGATCGACGGAGCCTTGGGCGCGGCCTTCGCAGCGGTCTTGGCGGCCGTGGCGGTCTTGGCAGCGGTGGTCGTGGCGCTCTTCGCGGTGGCGGGCGCGAGTTGCGGGGCGGCCTGGGCCGCCGGGGCGGCGAGCGCGCCCGCCGCGAGGAGGGCGGCGGCGGTGACCGCCGCCGCCGAGACCCGGCGGATGCTGCTGGTGTCGGTTCTCACAACTGCTCCAGATGTTCGTGGGGCGGCGTGCGGAAGTGCCGCTCTGAGGTGAGACGTTGGGCATGCCCCCGTCGATGCGTCCTCGCAGGCGTTATTTTCCGATATTCCATTTGATTGGTACCCGGGGGGTCCGGTTTCCGCGGGTACGGCAGACTCCTGCGGTGGCCCCGCCGTTCACGGCGCGCGATGCGCGTGACGCGCGGGACGGTGGGGATGTGCGGGACGGTGGGGATGTGCGGGACTTCCAAATCGCGGCCGAGGGGCGGCGGGGAGCGGTGGGCGTGACGGCACAGGGCGA
>NZ_JACEGK010000485.1:0-6142 GCF_056859195.1 Streptomyces sp. NH27 | reverse complement strand
GCCCCACCCGCTCGTCGGACCGCCCGATCAGCCAGTCCCGGCTCGGCACCACCAGCCCCGCCGGGGTGAAGGCGATCTTCCGCAGCTCGGCCTGGTTCCCGGTGTCCTTGCGCCACAGCCCGCTGACGATGTCCACCGCTTCCTCGGGCGTGGCGGCGTACTCCAGCCCGGCGTAGACCGGCGCGCACGCGTCGAGGCCGAGGTCGGGCGCGGCCAGCCGGCGGCCGAGCCGCTGCGTGAAGACCTCCGCGATCAGGGCCGGCGTGGTGCCGCGGGGTTGCTGCCCGCGCAGCCAGCGGGTGATCGACGTCTTGTCGTAGCGAAGGTCGAGGCCGTGCTCGACGCCGAGTTGGTTGACCCGGCGGGCGAGTCCCGCATGCGAGAAGCCTGCCTCCGCGATGATGTCGGCGAGTTTGGTGTTGGCTCGGTTCTGCCGTTCGGTACGCGCCTGGCGGGGCGCCGCGCTGGTCGGAAGGTTCGGCGTTCGCTGCGTGGGGCGGTCCGTCATCGGCAGTACGGTCCACTTCCTCTGGGTGTCTCAGGATCGGCGTGAATGTAACGGTCAGTGCCGGGAAGCTCACCGTAAGAGCCGTATATTCGCCCGAATGGGCTACAACTGGCCGCATTCCGGACAGTTCCTGTGCGGCCGGATCGCGTCCACCGGCCGGCGCCGCCCGCCCCCGCGCGGGGCCCGCGGCACAGCCGTCCGACCCGCCGCCGTACAGTGGCTTGGGTGCGTCCGGCCGCACCACCAGCCGCGGCCGGCAGCGCGCCTCCGTCGCGTACCGCAGAGGAGTAGGAGTAGCCGTGAGCGAACTGCGCTTCGTCCACCTGGGGTTCGGCACCGACGCCGTCGAGTACGAGGAGGCGTGGCAGGAGCAGCGCCGCGTGCACGCGGCCCGGTTCCTCGACGAGGTGCCCGACACCTGCCTGCTGCTCGAACACCCGCCGGTCTACACCGCCGGCCGTCGTACCGCCGACAACGAGCGCCCCCTCGACGGCACCCCCGTGGTCGACGTCGACCGTGGCGGCAAGATCACCTGGCACGGCCCCGGCCAGATCGTCGGCTACCCGATCATGAAGCTGCCCCGCCCCGTCGACGTGGTCGCCCACGTCCGCCGGCTGGAGGACGCGCTGATCCAGGTGGCCGCCGACTTCGGTTTGGAGACCTCCCGGGTGGAGGGCCGCAGCGGCGTGTGGGTGCTGGGCGACCCGGTCCCCCAGCGCCCGGGCGGCCTGACCCTCGACTTCGACCCGCGGCTGACCGACGAGGAGTTCGACCCGCGGCTGAACGGCCCGGAGTACGCCCCCTCCAACGCCGGCCAGCGCCGCGAGGACCGCAAGCTCGCCGCGATCGGCATCCGCGTCGCGAAGGGCGTGACCATGCACGGCTTCGCGCTCAACTGCAACCCGGACAACACCTGGTACGACCGGATCGTGCCGTGCGGCATCCGCGACGCGGGTGTCACCTCGCTCTCGGCCGAGCTGGGCCGGGACGTGCCGGTGACCGAGGTGCTGCCGGTGGTCGAGAAGCACCTGACCGCGGTGCTCGGTACGGCCGTGCCGCTGCCCCGCGCGGTGTGAGCACACCGGGCGACGGCGGCCCGGCCCAGCCGGGAATGCCCCGCCCATGCCGCAGGTTGTATCGATGATGGGCCGTGGGAAGTACGGGCGTACGCTGGTGTTCGCCGTAGAATCGAAGCTTTAGAGGGAGCCGGTCGTGTCCGCAGTCGCACCCGACGGACGCAAGATGCTGCGCCTTGAGGTCCGCAACAGCCAGACCCCCATCGAGCGCAAGCCCGAGTGGATCAAAACCCGGGCGAAGATGGGTCCCGAGTACACGCAGATGCAGAAACTCGTGAAGAGCGAGGGTCTGCACACCGTGTGCCAGGAGGCGGGCTGTCCCAACATCTACGAGTGCTGGGAGGACCGCGAGGCGACCTTCCTCATCGGCGGCGACCAGTGCACGCGGCGCTGCGACTTCTGCCAGATCGACACCGGCAAGCCGCAGGCCCTGGACCGCGACGAGCCGCGCCGGGTCGGCGAGTCCGTGCTCACCATGGACCTGAACTACGCCACCATCACCGGCGTCGCGCGCGACGACCTGGAGGACGGCGGTGCCTGGCTCTACGCGGAGACCGTCCGCCGTATCCACGCGATGACCGCTGACCGCGCGAGCGGCCGTACCAAGGTCGAACTGCTCATCCCCGACTTCAACGCCGAGCCGGCGCAGCTCGCCGAGGTCTTCGGCGCCCGCCCCGAGGTGCTCGCGCACAACGTGGAGACGGTGCCGCGGATCTTCAAGCGCATCCGCCCCGGCTTCCGCTACGAACGCTCGCTGGAGGTGATCACCCGCGCCCGCGAGGCCGGCCTGGTCACCAAGTCCAACCTGATCCTGGGGATGGGCGAGGAGCGCGCGGAGGTCAGCCAGGCACTGCAGGACCTGCACGACGCGGGCTGCGAGCTGATCACCATCACGCAGTACCTGCGGCCCTCGGCCCGGCACCACCCGGTGGAGCGCTGGGTGAAGCCCGCGGAGTTCGTGGAGCTGAAGGAGGAGGCCGAGGAGATCGGCTATGCGGGTGTGATGTCGGGACCGCTGGTGCGTTCGTCATACCGCGCCGGACGGCTGTTCCAGCAGGCCATCGACCGGCGTGCGGGCCAGGACGCCGCGGCACACGCCGGCGGTGCGGCTTTCATACGAGATTGACCGGATGGTCACCGGCTGGTAACACGGTGTGGCGAGGCTTGTTCTCGCCGCACCGTTGTCGTGTCGAGTGTCGTGTCGAGCACCGCAGCGCTGCCGTGGGTGCCACGCCGCGTGCGTCTCGTACCGCCGCAGGTCCCGCACTTCCGCAGGTCCCGTACCGCCGTACTCCCGCCAGGCCCCGTACTCCCGCCAGGCCCGCACCGCCGCACTTCCCCGTTTCGCCCACCGCCTTCCTCCCGAGGGGACGCCATGCCGTCGTCGTCCGAGCAGGTGCACGTTCCCGGCCGTCTCATGACCGGCCACCGGCCCCGCCTCCGGCGCCGTCACCGGCAAGCCCCGGCGGCGCCGGTGGCGGGCGCGCTGCGCGCCGTGGAAACCTTTCTGCTGGGCGGCGGCCAGCAGACCGCCCGCAGGAACGCCTGGGCGGCCGTCGTGGCAGACCGGCAGCGCGCCAAGGACCGGCGGGAGGCCGAGCACGAGATCGCGGCGCTCGCGGGCGCGGAACGCGGAGGAGCCGCCCGACCGCGGTGACGGCGTACCGACAGGCCACGTATCCTTTGCCACATGGCGAGGAAGGAAACATCCGAGAGCAGTTCTGGACGGCTCGCGCAGATCGTCCAGACATACAAGATGACCAGGCAGGCCGACTCGAAGATCGGTCTTGTCCTTGCGGCTGTGGGACTTGTCACCTTCGGTGTCATCCTCGCCCTCGGCTTCTTGATCAACCACCCCATCTACGCGGGCATCCTGGGCTTCCTGGTGGCCCTGCTGGCGACCGCGGTGATCTTCGGTCGCCGTGCCGAGCGGGCCGCCTTCGGGCAGCTCGACGGCAAGCCGGGCGCGGCCGCCGCCGTGCTGCAGAACGTACGGGGCTGGACCGTGACCCCCGCGGTGGCGATGAACAAGAGCCAGGACGTCGTGCACCGGGCGGTCGGCAAGGCCGGCATCGTCCTGGTCGGCGAGGGTAACCCGAACCGGGTCAAGGGGCTGCTGGCCGCCGAGAAGAAGAAGGTCACCCGGGTCGTCTACGACGTGCCGGTGCACGACTACATCGTCGGTGACGACGAGGGCCAGCTTCCGCTGAAGAAGATCCGCACCACGCTGCTGCGGCTGCCGCGGTCGCTGAGCGGTCCGAAGACCACCGAGGTGAACGACCGGCTGCGGGCGCTCGGGGACCTGATGAGCAACATGCCGATTCCAAAGGGCCCGATGCCGAAAGGCATGCGAATGCCGCGCGGGCGCTGAGCACGCAGTCGGGCTGGGCACGCAGTCGGGCTGAGCACGCGCCCGCGGTTGGGCTGAACGCGCAGATAGGGCGCCGGGGACGTCCCCGGCGCCCCTTTCTTCGTTCCTTCTCGTTCAGCTCCGGATCGTCGGCACTCCGTCAGATCCGGACCTGAACCGCCTTGGCGGCCTTGTCGTGCAGTCCCCGGGTGTCGCGGTCCCAGACCATCGCCGGGATGACGAGCAGCAGCAGCACCGTACGGATCAGCGCGGCGAGCGGGCTGAGCCGGCGCCCGTCGAGGCCGATCACCCGCAGTCGGATGATCATCTTTCCCGGGGTGCTGCCGACCAGTCCGAGCCCGATCAGGCTGACCACGGCGAAGACGGCGAGTGCCCAGTTGTTCGCAGAGTGCGCGTCACCGTGGGCGACCAGACCGTATGCGATCACCACGCACAGCACCCAGTCGATGAAGATCGCCGCGACCCGACGGCCGATGGACGCGACGGACCCCGGTCCCTCCTCGGGCAGGCCCAGCCGCTCACCGCGGTAGCCGAACTCCACGCCCATCTGTTCCGCGGCCGCGCGCGGCCCGGAGAGCCACGATCCCACTACTTCCCTGTTGTCCACGGCATCCACGGTAACCCCGGGCACGAACCGACCACCGGGCGGGCACCGGACGCCCCGCACGAGTGCCCTTGCGGGCACTGGGCGATGGGCGATCGGGGGCGATTCCGGGGCATCGCGGTTAACCTCTGCGAAACAAATGGGTCATGCTGGAGAAATCCCTGATCTCTAAGGTCAGGGCAGTGTGCGCCACCGCACTGGCCGCACATCTCGATCGCCAACCCGACCCGCGGGGCCGGGCCTAGGAGGAGTTGGATGTTCCAGAACGCCGACGACGTCAACAAGTTCATCAAGGACGAGGACGTCAAGTTCGTCGACGTCCGCTTCTGCGACCTGCCCGGCGTGATGCAGCACTTCACGATTCCGGTCTCGACGTTCGACCCGACCGAGGAGCTGGCCTTCGACGGCTCGTCCATCCGCGGGTTCCAGGCGATCCACGAGTCCGACATGGCGCTGAACGCGGACCTGTCGACCGCTCGCGTCGACCCGTTCCGGCGGGACAAGACGCTGAACATCAACTTCTTCATCCACGACCCGATCACCGGTGAGCAGTACAGCCGTGACCCGCGGAACGTCGCGAAGAAGGCCGAGGCGTATCTGGCCTCCACCGGCATCGCCGACACCGCGTACTTCGGCCCCGAGGCCGAGTTCTACGTCTTCGACAGCGTCCGTTTCCAGACCTCCGCGAACGAGTCGTTCTACCACATCGACTCCGAAGCGGCCGCGTGGAACACCGGCGCCGTCGAGGACAACCGCGGCTACAAGGTCCGCTACAAGGGCGGCTACTTCCCCGCGCCGCCGGTCGACCACTTCGCCGACCTGCGCGCCGAGATCTCCCTCGAACTCGAAGCGTCCGGACTCCAGGTCGAGCGCCAGCACCACGAAGTCGGTACCGCCGGCCAGGCCGAGATCAACTACAAGTTCAACACGCTGCTCGCCGCGGCCGACGACCTGATGCTCTTCAAGTACATCGTCAAGAACGTCGCCTGGCGCAACAACAAGACCGCCACCTTCATGCCCAAGCCGATCTTCGGCGACAACGGCTCCGGCATGCACGTCCACCAGTCCCTGTGGCAGGGCGGCACCCCCCTCTTCTACGACGAGCAGGGCTACGCGGGCCTGTCCGACACCGCCCGCTTCTACATCGGCGGCATCCTCAAGCACGCCCCCTCGCTGCTGGCGTTCACCAACCCCACGGTGAACTCCTACCACCGCCTGGTGCCCGGCTTCGAAGCCCCGGTCAACCTCGTCTACTCCCAGCGCAACCGCTCCGCCGCGATGCGCATCCCGATCACCGGCTCCAACCCGAAGGCCAAGCGCGTCGAGTTCCGCGCCCCGGACCCTTCCTCCAACCCCTACCTCGCCTTCTCCGCCCTCCTCCTCGCGGGCCTGGACGGCGTCAAGAACAAGATCGAGCCGGCCGAGCCGATCGACAAGGACCTCTACGAACTCGCCCCCGAGGAGCACGCGAGCGTCCCCCAGGTCCCCACCTCGCTCCCCGCCGTCCTCGACGCCCTCGAGGCCGACAACGAGTACCTCCAGGCCGGTGGCGTCTTCACCTCCGACCTCATCGAGACCTGGAT
>NZ_JACEGK010000484.1:0-6155 GCF_056859195.1 Streptomyces sp. NH27 | reverse complement strand
CTTCCCGGCCGGTCGGGCGCGTCGCGAACCTCCTTGGTCACGAAGCCGGTTGCGGCGAGGTCCCGCTCGACCTCCTCCCGCTCGCGGAAGCGCAACGTCGAGTCCGAGGTGAGGACCTGCCCGTCGGCGGCGAAGACGTAGGTCCAGCGAAATGTCACCAACGGCAGGCTCACGTCGGTCAGTTGGACCCAGCTCTCGACGGAGCCGACGCCGGGGATCTCGGTCACGCCGTACGTGTGCTCGCGGTTCCACTCCTCCCAGCCGCGCCGCGCCGGATCACGGGTCTCGAACACCAGGTGCCCACCGGGCCGTAGCGCTGCGCAGGCACCGCGGAGCGTCTGCCGCCACGCCTGCGGATCGACGATCGCCTGGGCGACGTTCGCCGTCATCGTCGCGAGGTCGACCCGCAGCGGCGGCAGGGCCGTGGCGTCGCCGTGCATCCACCGCACCCGCCCGGCGCCCGGCTTGGCCCGGGCCACGTCGACGGACGCCCCGGCGGGATCGACGCCGACCACCTCGATCCCGCGATCGGCCAGCAGGAGTCCGAAGACCCCCGTCCCGCAGCCGATGTCCAGCACGCTGCGCGCCCCGAGCTCGTCCGCGATCCGGAGATACGCGTCGAGGTCGCCACGGTCGGGGTCGAGCGGGTCGTAGATCGCGGCGAGCCGCGCATGCCCGAAGCACTCGTCAGCCATGGCGCCGAACGTACGGGGGCCGAGGCCCCCGCGGCCACCCGATTTCGCCCCGGTGCCGGCGCCGACAGGGGCCCGCACGCCGCGAACGACCGTGCCCGCGACGACCGTTGGGCGGAAGAACCGGCGGAGCGGGTGCTCAGTCGGGGCAGGTCAGTCGGGGAAGGACAACCGTTCCACGACGTGTTCCGCGATCGCCAGGCAGGAAGTGGCCCCAGGAGAAGGGGCGTTGCGTACGGCGGTGACCGGGCCGAGCGCGGAGATCCTGAAGTCGTCGACGAGATCGCCGTGTTCGTCCAGCGCCTGCGCGCGGACGCCCGCCGGCGCGGGCACCAGGTCCGCGCGGGTCAGGGCAGGGACGTAGCGGGCGGCCTCGGCGGTGAAGGCGCGTTTCGACAGCGAGCCGTGCAGTTCGCGCAGCCCCGCCCGCCAGTGCCGGCGGGCCAGGCGGCGGGTGCCGGGCCAGGCCAGCGCCCGGCCCAGCTCGCGCGGGTTCACGTCCCGACGCCGGTAGCCCTCGCGGGCCAGCGCGAGGACGGCGTTCGGGCCGACGTCGACGGTCCCGTCCACCCGGGGCGTGAGGTGCACGCCGAGGAACGGGTACGCCGGGTCCGGCACCGGGTACACCAACCCGCGGACCAGCCCGGCCCGTTCCGGCCGGAGCCGGAAGTACTCGCCGCGGAACGCCAGGATCGCGGGCGAGGGCGCGTCGCCCGCCAGTTGCGCCACCGTGTCGGAGTGGAGCCCCGCGCAGATCACCGCACCGCGCAGCTCGTACGGCTGCGGGCCGCAGATCACGGTGACGCCGCCGTGCGGGCCGGGCCGGATCGCGGTGACCTCGCTGCCGAGCAGCAGCCGCCCGCCGGCCGCGGCCACCTCGTCGGCCATCGCCCGCGCCACCGCGCGGAAGTCGACGATGGCGGTGGTCGGGGAGTGCAGCGCGGCCAACCCCCTTACCTCGGGCTCGATTTCGCGCAGCGCGGCGGGATCGAGCCGGCGCACCCCGGGCACGCCGTTGGCACGGGCCCGCTCCTCCAGCACGCCCAGCCGCTCCGCCTCGGCCGGCGAGCGCGCGACGACGACCTTGCCGATCTCCTGGTACGGCAGTTCGTGCCGCGCGCAGAACTCCTTGAGCAGCCCGACCCCGCGCCGGCACAGCGTGGCCTTGAGCGAGCCGGGCGGGTAGTACAGGCCGGAGTGGACGACACCGGAGTTGTGCCCCGACTGGTGGACGGCGACGTCCGTCTCCTTGTCGAAGACGACCACCTCGGCCCCGCGCAGGGCCAGTTGGCGCGCCACGGCCAGGCCGACCAGGCCGGCGCCGATCACGCCGACGGGCTTCGCCGGGGTACGGCCGCCGGTGACCGGCCGGGGCACTGTGTCTCCTGACATCGCGGCGTACCTTCTTCCGCTGGATCGCCCGTCGCGTGCCCCGAGCATAGAAGCGTCCGGGCGGAACCGTACGGCGGCCACGTGCGCGGCGGGCGTACGTACACGTACATACACGTACGCCCGCGTACGCACGCGTTCACGTGGGCAGTGCGGCCAGCCACTCCGTAAGGTGCCGGTTCACCTCGGCGGGGCGCTCCTGCTGGAGGAAGTGGCCGCCGCCGTCGAGGAGATGGGAGGCGACCAGACCCGGGAGGGTGACCGGATACGCCTTGATCGCGTCGGCCAGCCAGGTGGTGGACGCGTCCAGGGAGCCGCCCAGGAACAGGGACGGCTGCGTGATGGCGGCGCCGTCGAACTCGGCGAGGTCCACCCAGTCCCGGTCCATCGCGCGGTAGCGGTTCAGCGCGCCCGTCAGCCCGGTCCGCTCGAACTCGCCCGCGTAGAAGTCGAGTTCGGCCTCGCTGAGCCAGCCGGGCAGCCCGGTGCCGGCACCCGCGACCGCACCCGCGACCGCGACGGCGGGGAAACGGTCCCGAAGCCGTCCGCCGCGCGCGACGAAGTGCGGGTCCGGCGCCCCCGGCGGGGGCATCGTGTCGGCGGACAGCGCGGCGTAGAAGCCGGCCAGCCAGCCACGCACGTCGGGCTCGATCTCGGCCTCGGCCCGGCCGGGCTGCTGGAAGTAGGAGACGTAGAACTCCTCGTCGCCGCCCATCCCCGCGAAGATCTCGCTCGGCCGCGGGCCGCCGCGCGGGGCGTACGGCACGCTCAGCAGGCCCACCGCGCGGAACACGTCCGGCCGCAGCAGCGCGCTGTTCGCCGCGATCGTCGCGCCCCAGTCGTGCCCGACCACCACCGCGGACGGCTCGCCCAGCGCCTCCACCACCGCGGCGTTGTCCGCCACCAGCTCCAGCATCCGGTACGCCGCCGGGTCCGCGGGCTTCGAGGACCGGCCGTAGCCGCGTACGTCGACAGCGACCGCCCGGTACCCGGCCGCGGCCAGCGCGAGCAGTTGGTGGCGCCACGAGTACCAGGACTCGGGGAAGCCGTGCACGAGCAGCACCAAGGGCCCGCTGCCCCGCTCCACCACGTGGGTCCGGCCCGCGGGCGTCGCGATCAGCCGGTGTGTGCCGAGTCCGTCGCCGGTGTGCTGCGTCATTGAGACTCCCAGGTACGAATGCCGTGGCCGGGCGCCGGCGCACCCCTCGCGGGCCGCCGCGCCCGGTCCCGATCATCCGGCGGACGGCGCCCGCCCGCGATCCGCCTTGCCGATCCGGCAAGGAAGTCGGTGGGCCGCAGGGCCGTACGGGCGGTGACGGCGCGGCAAGAGGTGCGTGCCGGCGACGCGACCCCGCGCAGACCCGTACGACGGGCCCTGGCTGCCAGACTGGACCGATGGAGCCCAGTCACTTCCGTGTCACGCGCGTCCGGCTCAAGCAGTACCGCAGCCTCGCCGAAGCAGACGTCCGGCTCGGGGACCTGGTCTTCCTCGTCGGCCCCAACGGCGCGGGGAAGAGCAACTTCCTCGACGCGCTGCGCCTGGTGTCCGACGGGGTCGGCGGGTCGCTGGCGGAGGCGCTGCGCGAGCGCGGCGGCGCGGCGCAGGTACGGCGCAGGGCCCCGGGCCATCCGGACCGCTTCTCGGTGCGGCTGTCCTTCGAGGGGCCCGACGAGGGCCGCGGCCCGCTCACCGGCACCTACGGCGTGCAGGTCGTGGCCGCGCGCAAGGGCGGGTTCCGGATCGCCCGGGAGCGCTGCGAGGTGACGGCCGGCGGGGCCCTGGCCGCCTTCCGGGTGGCGGACGGCGTCCTCACCACGAGCACCGGGCGGAAGCTGCCGCCGGCCGACCCGGGCCGCCTGCTGCTGGCCGAACTCGGCCGGCACAAGGCGTTCGCGGCGGCGCACGCGGGCCTGGCGGGCATCCGCGCGTTCGGCCTCGACCCGGCGGCCATGCGGGTGCCGGCGCCACCGCGGGACGGCCGGGCGCTGCTGCCCGACGGCGCGAACGCCGCGGCCGTGCTGCACCGCCTGCGCCGCGTCGCCGACGGCGCGGACCTGCGCCGCCTCGACAGCTACCTGCAACGGATCGTGCCCGGCCTGCGCGGCACCCGCCGCCGGGTGCTGGAGGGCGCGGAGACCGTGGAGTTCACCCAGGACGCCGCCGGTTCCGCCCACCCCTGGAAGTTCACCGCGCCCTCGGTGTCGGACGGCACGCTGCGCGCCCTCGGCGTACTGCTCGCGCTCTTCGCCCCGGTCGACGGCCGGTACGGGGTGGTCGCCGTCGAGGAGCCGGAGACCGCGCTGCACCCGGCGGCCGCCGCCGTGTTGCGGGAGGCGCTGCGCGACGGGGCCGACCGGCGGCAGGTCCTCGTCACCAGCCACAGCCCCGAACTGCTCGACCACGAGGACGTCGACGCGGCGTCCGTACGCGCGGTCCGCGCCGAGCAGGGGCGTACCACGATCGGCGAGCTCGACGAACCGGCCGCCTTCGCGCTGGGCGCCGGGCTCGACACGGCCGGGCATCTGCTGCGTACCGAGGGGCTGGTACCGCGCCCGGCGCCGGCCGCGGACTCGGCGAGCGCGGGCGACGGGCCCGCGGCGCGCGCGGCGGCCGGCCGGGGCGGGTCCGCGACGTAGCGCGGCCCGCCCGCGGGGATGCGGCCCGGGCGAAGGGTCACCCGCGTACGGGCGTACGCGAACGGGCATACGAAAACGGGCCCACGCGAACGGGCCCACGCGAACGGGCGTACGCGGACAGGCTTACGTAGACGGGCGTACGCGGACGGCCCCGGCGCGGGCCAGGTGCCGTGCGCCCGGGTCGCCCCAACCGCCCTGCCGGCGAAGGAAGTTCGCGAACACGGCCGCCGGGCCCGGGGGCCGCACCCGCGGACGTACGGCGGTCAGCGCCGCCAACGGACCGCGAGGGTGGGCGGTTTGCGGAAGACGAGGCCGCGCGGAGCGCTCGGCCGGCTCGCGTCGAGCCGCAGTTCCGGCAGCCGCTCGAAGCAGGCGCGCAGGGCGGTGCGGGCTTCGAGCCGGGCCAGGTGGGCGCCGACGCAGTAGTGCGGGCCGTGTGCGAACGCCAACTGGAGCCGGGCGTTGGGGCGGTGGACGTCGAAGCGGTCCGGGTCGGTGAAGACGGCGGGGTCGCGGTTGGCGCCGGCCAGCGAGACGGTGACCAGATCGCCGGCCCGGACCCGGATGCCCGCGAGGTCCGTGTCGCGGGTGGCGTAGCGGTCGACGACGGCGGCACCGGGTTCCAGCCGCAGGGACTCCTCGATGGCGTTGTCCAACAGGTCCGGTTCGGCGAGGAGTTGGTCCACGACGCCGGGCTCGCCGAGGATGTGCAGCAGCGCGTTGGCGATCATCGCCTCGGTGGTCTCGATGCCGCCGAAGAGCAACACGGCTGCGTTGGAGGCCAGTTCGGGCAGGCCGAGCCGGCCGTCGGCGGCGGCGTGGACCAGCAGGGATTCCGCGGAGCCCGCGTCGAGGGTGCCGGCCACCGCCGCGCGCAGCGCCTCGTAGGCGGCCGGGCCCTCGGCTCCGGCGTCCTCGCCGTGGGTGAGCCGGTCCACGGCCCGCACGATCGCGTCGTACCAGCCCAGGATCGCCGGGACGGGGACGTCGGTCAGCCCCAGCACCTCGGCCATCACGACCGCCGCCAGCGGCCCGGCGAAGTCCCGGCGCAACTCGGCCTCGCCGCGCGGCGCCAGGTCGTCGAGCAGCCGGTCGGCCTCACGCCGTACGGTCTCCCCGAACGCGGCGTCCACCGCCCGCGGCCGGAACGGCGCCACGAACGGGTCCCGGTGGCGGGCGTGTTCGGGCCCGTCCAGCGAGAGCATGCTCGGGCCGACCACCCGCGCCGTGGTGAACCTCGGGTCGTCCACGGTGAACGCGGCGGCGTCCCGCATGACCTCCACGGCCTGCGCCCGTCCCGTCACCATCCACCCGCCGAGCGCGGGCAGCCACACCACGGGAGCACGTTCACGCAGGTCCGCGAGGTGTGCGTGCGGGTCTTGGGCGAGTTCGGCAAGGGTGACCACGCCACGACCCTAGCCGGGGCCACCCCGGCGC
>NZ_JACEGK010000483.1:0-6164 GCF_056859195.1 Streptomyces sp. NH27 | reverse complement strand
GCGTCGGGTTGAGCGGAGGCGTCGGGTTGGGCGGGCTCGGCCTGCTCCACCGGCTCGCCGGGTGCCGCCAACTCGGGCGACTCCGGTGCCGTGGCGAGCGCGTCCAGCAGGCCGGCCTCGCTGACGTCGTCGCCGGCGAGGTGGCCGACGACGTGGCCGTCCTTGAGGATGACCACCCGGTCCGAGCCCTCGATCAGCTCCTCCAGGTCGGAGGAGATCAGCAGTACTCCCAACCCGTCGTGGGCGAGTTCGTCGACCAGGCCCTGCACCTCCGCCTTGGCGCCGACGTCGATACCGCGGGTCGGCTCGTCCAGCAGCAGCACCTTGGGGTTCAGGCACAGCCAGCGGGCCAGCAGCACCTTCTGCTGGTTGCCGCCGGACAGGTCGCCGACCTTCTGGTCGGGGCCCGACGCCTTGATCCGCAGCCGCTTCATGAAGAACGTGACGATCTCGTCCTGCTTGGCCTGCGAGACCAGCCCGGCCCGCGACAGCCGGGGCAGCGCGGCCAGCGAGATGTTCTCCCGGACCGACAGGTTCGGGATCACCCCCTCCGCCTTGCGGTCCTCCGGCAGCATCACCACGCCCGCGCGGATCGCGGCGGCCGGGCTGCGGCGGTGCATCGCCCTGCCCTCCACCTCCACCGAGCCCTGCTCGGTGGCGAGCGCCCCGATGATCGCCTTCGCGGTCTCGCTGCGCCCGGCTCCCAACAGGCCGCCCAGCCCGACGACTTCGCCCGGGTGCACGTCGAGCGAGACGCCGTGCAGGCGATGACGGACTGTCAAGTCAGAGGCACGAAGGGCGGGTTGTCCGTCATGGCGCTCGTGCCCTTCGGAGTCGAAGGCGGTGCTGCCCTTCTCCCGGACCGCGGACATCTCCCGGCCGAGCATCAGCGACACCAGCTTGAGGCGTTCCAGCCCGGCGATCTGCCCGGTGTGCACCACCCTGCCGTCACGCATGACGGTGACCCGGTCGCACACGGCGTACAGCTCGTCGAGCCGGTGGCTGACGTACACCACCGCGATGCCCTGCTCCTTCAGGCCGTGGATCACCGAGAAGAGGGTCTCGACCTCCTTCGGCTCCAGTGACGAGGTCGGCTCGTCCATGATCACCACGCGGGCGTCGACCTGCACCGCGCGGGCCAGCGCGACCATCTGCTGGGCGCCGAGGCCCAGGGTGCGCAGCGGCCGGGTGACATCGACCCGGACACCGAACCTGCCCAGTACGTCGGCTGCTTCGCGGTTCATCCGGCGGCTGTCGACCAGTCCGAACCGGCGCGGCTCGCGGCCGAGGAACAGGTTGCGGGCCACCGACATCAGCGGGACGAGGTTGACCTCCTGGTAGATCGTGGAGATCCCGGCCGCCTGGGCCTCCAGCGGGTTGCGGAAGTCCCTTGCCCTGCCGGCTAGTTGTACGGTGCCGGCGTCGGGGCGGTGCACGCCGGTCATCACCTTGATCAGGGTGGACTTGCCCGCGCCGTTCTCGCCGATGAGGGCGTGCACCTCGGCGGGCCGCAGGGTGAAGTCCACCTCGCGCAGGGCGTGGACGCCCGCGAAGCTCTTGTCCACCCCCGCCACCTCCAGGATGGCGTCGCTGCGGGGGTCCGGGTCCTGCTGGACCAACGTCTTCCTCCTCATGCGGAGTTGTGCGCAGTGCTGCGGGTGAGGGCAGTGCACGGCGGGCCGGGCCGCGGGGAGGCCCGACCCGACCCGCCGGGACCGCGCGGGCGTCAGTACACCAGGCCCTGGGAGAGCGCCTGCTTGGCGTTGTCCGACGTGAAGTGCCCGTCCTTGATGATGACGTCGGCGGGCACACCCGTGGTCCCGTAGAAGTTCTCCAGCGCCTGGATGGCCAGCGGGCCGAACCGCGGGTTGGTCTCGATGTCGGCCACCAGCGCGCCGGACGCCACGTCCTGGACCGCCTGCTGGGTGCCGTCGATGGACACGACCTTGATGTCCTTGCCCGGGGTCTTGCCGGCCGACTTGATCGCCTGGAGCGCGCCGAGCGCCATCTCGTCGTTCTCCGCGTAGACCGCGTTGATGTCCGAGTGGGCCTGGAGCAGCTGCTCCATCACCTTCTGGCCGTCGGTCTGGGTGAAGTTGGCGGTCTGCGAGGCGACCACCTTGATGTTCGGGTACTTCTTCTTGATCTCGTCGTTGAAGCCCTTGGTCCGGTCGGTGGAGACGTTGTTGCCCGGGGTGCCGGTGAGGACCGCGACATGGGCGGTGCCGTTGGTCGCCGTGCCGAGGTCGTCGGCGGCGATCTGGGCCTGCCCGTAGAAGTCCGAGCCGATGAACGCGATGAAGTCGCCGCAGGCGGTGCCGGTGACGGTCCGGTCGATGGTGAGCACCGGGATCTTCTTCGACTTGGCCTGCGCCAGCGCCGGGCCGAGCCCGTCGGAGTTCTCCGGCGCCACGATCAGCACCTTCGCGCCCTGCGCGATCATGTCCTCGATCTGCGAGTTCTGCGCGTTGACGTCCGCGTTGGCGTTGCGCTCGATCAGCTTGACGCCCTTGGCCTTCGCCTCGTTCTCGATGCTCTTGGTCTCGGTGGCGCGGAACGGGTTGCTGGTCGACTCCGACTGGGAGAAGCCGACGATGGTCTTGCCGTCGGTGATGTCCAGCTTCGGGACCCCGCCGCCGTAGGTCTGGTAGGTGCAGGCCGGGCCGCTTCCACCGGCCGTGGGGGTGGCCGTCTGCTGGGCGGCCGCGGAGTTGTTCGCGCTCGCGGACTTGTCGGAACCGGCCGAGTCGTTGCCGGAGTTGGTGCAGGCGCTCGCGGCCAGGCACAGGCCGGCGGTGAGTACCGCGGCGGCGGTCCTGGCCCGGAAGGAGACGTTCATGCGCCGATCACATCCTCGTCGATGCGGGGGGAAGGAAAACGGGGGCAAAAGCGCAGCTGTGCTGCACGGGCAGGGCGAGCAGGAGGCAGTTGGAGAGCCCGTTCTTTACAACGATGTAGAGGACCTTGGGCGATTGATGACCACGTGTCAAGAGTCCGGCACAACTCAGCCGGGAACCGGGTTTCTTTGCCACATGGACTGGACATGATCCCGCTGTCGTGCTGTCATTTCTCTGCCCGGCTTTACATCGTTGTACGCCCCGGTGCGCCGCCGATGTGCGATCCACTGACGGGCGCCGGCGGTGGTGCCTCCGCCGCCGGCGCTCCCCCTCCCGCCCCGCCTTCCCGCGCGGCCTTCCCGCGCGGCGCCGCACCTCTTCGTCGCGCCTCCTACCGGAAGCGCCACAGGTGGTCGTCGGTCCGGCTGTCCTCGAACTGCACGACGTGTGCGCTGTCGGCGGTGGACATGCCGTCCACGCCGAGCACCAGCCCGCTGTTGCCGTTGCGTATCCGGAACCAGCCGTCGCCGTTGTCGATCAGGTGCCAGTAGTGGTCGGCGGTTCCGCTGTCGTGGTACTGCTGCACCTGGACGCTGTCGGCCTGCGAGGCGTCCGCAACGGCCAGCAGCAGCCCGCTGTTACGGTTCTTCACCGTGAAGCGGTTGTCGCCCACCTCGGTGAACTGCCAGTCGTGGTCCGCGGTTCCGTTGTCGGCGAACTGCACCACGTCCGCGCTGTCGGCGGTGGACATGCCGTCCACGCCGAGCACCTTGCCGCTGTTCTTGTTCTGCACCCGGTACCAGGTGCCGCCGGCCACGACGGCCTGACGTGCCGTCACATCCCATTGCAGGATGCCCGCGGAGAACCCCGCCGCGAGCTGCGCCACCACCCGCACCGCCTTCGTCGTCACCGGCGTGAACGACACCGGGTTGAAGCCGTCGAGCGCCGTGCCGTACGCCCCCGCGCCGGCCACCTGCTGCCAGGAACCGTCACCCGCCTGGTACTCCACGTGCCAGGACGCCGGCACGCGGCACTGGCCGTGCCCGGTGTCGTCGTACCAGTAGACCGACGCACCCGAGACCGTCACCGGCGCGGAGTAGCCGTACTGCACCCACTCGCTGCTGCCGGTGTGGTCCCACCAGGTGAACCGGGGGTGCGACTGGTCGTAGGAACTGCTCGGGGTGTAGGCGCTGTTGAGGGCGCTCACGGTGTCGCCCGACCAGCACCAGGAGGCGGCGGGCGTGGCTGGCAGCTGCCACTGGCGGCCGCCGGCGCCGACGGTCGGGAAGGAGGTGATGCGCAGCGCGGCCGCGCCCATCGGGATCAGCGTCACCGTGGTGGCCGGCTCGGCGGTCGTCACCGGGCTCGGTTGGAGCGTGGTCACCACATCCTGCGTGTCCGCAAGCCAGTTGGGGATCGCCTTGGCCTGCGCGGTCATCGCCACCGGCGTGCCGTCCGGCGTGAAGGGGTTGCCGCTCGCCCCGGTGGTGGTGGCCGTGAACGTGCCCGGCACCAGACCGTAGTTCCACGCGGAGGTCGGGAAGACCTGGTACTGCGCCCAGTGCGAGGCCGGGTCGCCCAGGCGCAGGAAGTTCTGGCCGATCTTCAGCGCGTACGTCAGCGGGCCGCGGTGCACCGACAGCGAGTCGTGGTTCTGCGTCCAGGTGGTGGTGGCGACCGCCATCGGGAAGGTGACGGTGACCGTGTCGCCGCCGGTCCAGGTGCGGTTCACCGCCACGTACCCGGCGCCGCCGGACGCGCTCACCGAGGCGCCGTTGACCTTCACCGACGGGGCGCTGCACCAGGCCGGGACCCGCAGGTAGAGCGGGAAGGCGGCGCTGCCGGACATCGCCAGCGCCAGCGAGACGCTGTCGGTGAACGGGTAGTTCGTCGTCTCGGTGACCGTCACCGCGGTGCCGCCCGAGCCGACCTTCGCGGTCACCTTCGTCGGCGCGTAGAGCACCGCGGCCAGGCCGTTGTCCGCCGTCGCCAGCCAGGCGTTCTCGGTGAAGTACGCCCAGCCCTGGCCGTAGTTGTGCGGGCAGCAGCGGTACTTGTCCACGCCGAGCAGGTACGCCTGCATCGAGAAGGTGTTGTCGAACTGGTGCAGGGTCTTGTCGTAGTCGTCCAACTGCACCTGGTTGGCGGCGGTGGCGTAGTGCAGCGCGGTGTGCCCCGGCTCCATCGCGGCCGGCAGCGAGTTGAACGCCAGCGTCTCGGTGCCGTCGGCCCAGCTCGGGTCGCCGGTCATCCGCGCCATCGACTCGAAGCTCTGCATGTACTCGACGATCCCGCAGGTCTCGAAGCCCTGCCGCGGATCGCCGTACCCGGGACGGGCGTTCTCGTCCCCGGCGAACCCGCCGCCGCTGAACTGCCCGTAGGTGCCCTGGATCGTCGCGTAGTCCTGGTACGACGCCTGCGTCAGCGACGCGTCCCCGCGCAGCGCGGCGAAGGCCGGCTCGGTGAAGCCCTGCGCAAGGTTCACGTTGTGCAGCGACGGAAGGTTGTTCACGTAGTTCGCGCTGTACTGGTGGATCTTGTCGGCCAGGCCGAGCAGCATGCCGTCCCCGGTCCGGGCGAACAGCCAGTGCAGCGTGTGCAGCGTCGTCGCCCAACGCACCGAGCCCCAGCTCTGGTTGAACGCCGAAGCGCCGAAGGCGTTCTGGTAGCCGAAGAACTTCGTCAGGAACGGCACGATGCGGCTGTCGCCGGTGTACTCCTGATACGTGCACAGCGCCTGGAGCATCGGCATGAACGGCCAGAAGTCCGGGCCGCCGCCGAGCGAGGTGCGCAGCGACGTCGGGCCGAAGAAGCCGTCCGACTGCCCGGTGGCCAGCACTCCGTTCACCCACGTGTCGGCCTTCGCCCGCAGGCCGGCGTCCCCGGTCACCCCGGCCAGACCCGTCAACCCCCGTACCCAGTAGGGCACTTCCTCCCAGCCGACCTGATCCGGGTGGAACCATCCGGTGCTGGAGGTGTCCAGGAAGTGCGACACCTCGTCGTAGCGGCCGGCGATCCCGTCGGCCTCCAGGGCGAGTTGCTGCGCCAGCCAGCCCGACGCGGTGACGCTGCCGGTGGGCAGCTTCAGGAACGGGGTGCGGGTCAGACCGGCGGGATACGGGTGGTACAGGCCGCCGCCGGACGTGTCGCCGACCAGCACCACTCCTGGGCCGCCGCCGGCCGCCCAGGAGGAGGTGATCATGCGGCCGGCGAACGCCACGGTGCCGAGGGCGGCTGCGCCGCCGCGGAGGAAGGTACGACGATCCATTGACGGGCTCCCTGTTTCGGGGTGGGGGGAACGGGTGTCGTCGGAGGTCACGGTGATCC
>NZ_JACEGK010000482.1:0-6165 GCF_056859195.1 Streptomyces sp. NH27 | reverse complement strand
GGGGACGCCGGCGGGTGAGGCGGTCAGGTGCCGGTGGGGGACCCGGGGGCGGCGTGGCGCTGCTTGGCGCCGGCCTCGACGGCGGCCTGCTCCAGGCGGTTCCGGTGCCGCTCCCACCAGGTCGGGTCCTCCTGCGGCACGCCGATGTTGTTCGCGGCCATGCCCACGGTGCCGTCAATGAGTTCGCGGAGGATGTCGGCGTGGCCGGCGTGCCGGTGGATGTCGGAGATCACGCGGACCACGGCGTGGTGCAGCGTCAGTTCTCGGCGGCCCTCGGGCCACCACGGGACCGTGCCGACCGTGTCCAGCGGGAGCGCCTCAATCGTCGCGTCGGCGTGCGCCCAGGCCCGGCGGTAGCGGTCCACGATGAGTTCGCGTGACTCCTCGGCGGTGGCCCACATGTCGGCGTTCGGTTCGGCGCTCTCGTCGAGCCAGTGCGCGAGCACGCCGGCCGGCCGCCCGAACACGTCGCCGAGGTAGCCCAACTCCGCGCCGGTCGCGTGCTTGACCAGGCCCAGAAGGTTGGTGCCGGTCGGCGTCAACGGACGGCGGGCGTCGTACTCGGACAGGCCGTCGAGCTTCCACAGCAGGGCGTCCCGGGCGGACTGGAGGTAGAGGTGCAGTTCGGGTTTGGCATCCGTCACGGTCATGGGGCCAGTATGCCGTTCACGTGATCATCGGCCACCTTGTTCTTCCGGGACGACGGCAAGGATCAACGGTTTTCGGCAGCTGGTCTGTTGAGGCGTCCGGCGGCGTCCGCGGAATCCGGCCCGGCGGCGGGCCCTCGCCGATGGCGACCTACGCCTGGGACGCGGCCGTGCCCACCCGCCCAGGAGGCGGCCGGGTGCTGTTCGAAGTCCGCGTACGTCGCCGGCTGTTGGCCGGCACGGCCCAGTAGGCCGAGGGAACTTCACGCCGCCGGGTCCAACGATGCGGTCCAACGACGCGGTCCAACGACGCAGCGCGCGATGGGGAGTTTCCCTTGTGAGGAGGAGGATGGTGCCCATGCGCGCCCCTTTCGATTCCCCCGAGCCCCGTCGCGTCTCGCCGGGCGAGTACCCGATGTGGGACCGGGCGCTCGCCCTCCTCAACCGGGACCTGGCGGCGACCCTTCCCGAGCAGCAGCCCCTGCAACTGCTGGCCCTTCCGCCGTACGAAGCGGAGGACCCGGAGAACGTCTACGTCGCGCTGGCCAACGGCGAATGGCACGGCAATTGCCTCGACCCGGAATCGGCGGACGATCCTGCCGCCGCGCCGGCGATCGTCGCCGATGCCGCGCAGGAGACCGTCGTCGAGCGTCTGTGGCAGGCATGGCCGCTGTGCGCCGATCACAGCCTGGGCATGCATCCGCGGAATGCGGACGGGCAACTGTCCTGGTGGTGCGCCGGGGAGCGGCTGCGCCGCGGCCCGGCCCACGTCCCCGCGGCCGTGGGCGCGCTCGACACCTTGGTCCGCCCACGTCGCCCCAACCACTGGTAGCGACGGACCAGTTGATGTCCCGCCGCGTCACTGTCGTCGCGGCAGCCGGGCTGGTTGCGGATAATTTCCTCGGCAGGCGAGGGGACGTGGAATGTATGCGACGCCGGCACGAGCGCAGAGGGCCGGGCCGACGTCAGCCGGTAAGCAGGGCCTGCCGCTGGTCGGCGGAGGACTTGCCAAGCCCACCTGGGCCCACCCGGCCAGGCGGCACTACGGCGCCTCACCGTGTAGCCGGACCGCCTCCCTTCCCCGAAGCCGGAAGCCGGAAGCCGCGGCGACGTTGGACCTCGCACCGGCAAAGAGGCATCCGACGACTGGCGTGCGGGCCGCGGCCGTCCGTACGTGCGCGGTCGTGGTGGAGCGGCATCGTCCCAGGTCAGTCAGCGATATCCGTGGTTTTCGCGGCGGCTGCTACCGCGTCCCCCCGCAGTGCGGCGGCGAGTTCGCGTACCACCTCGGCGAAACCCCGTACGAGGGGGCTGCTCGAGCCCTTGTACCAGGCCAGGGCGACCCTCAGAGGTTCGACGTCGGTGAGCGGGACCCAGGACAGGTCGGGGCGGGCGTAGTACAGGGCCATGTTCGCCGGGCCGAAGCAGACCGCGGTGCCCTCGGCGACCTGCTCCAGCATTTCCTCGACGTTGTCGTTCGTCGGACCCCATCGCGGTGTGGAGCCGTCCGGTCTGGGGTTCACCGCCCACCAGTCGACCCAGTCGCGCGGCGCCCGCTCCGTCCACAGCAGCGGCTCGTCCTTGACGTCCAGGATGCCGATGCCCGTACGTCCCGCCAGCGGGTGCCCGACGGGCAGGCAGACGACCCGGGGTTCGGTGTGGACCACCTCGGTGTGCAGGTCGGTGAGGTCGGCGGGCAGCCAGACGAAGGCGACGTCCACCCGGCCGTCGCGCAGGGCGTCCGCCTCCTGGCCCCAGTCGAAGCGCTTCGGCTCCACCCGGACGTCCGGATTGCGGCGGGCGAACTCGGCCCGGGCCCGGGTGGTCAACTCGCCTGCGCCGCTTGCCTCGAAGCCGACCCGGAGCACCGCCTTCTCCGGGCGCCGGTGGCGTTCCGCCACGGCGAGGACGCGGTCCGCCTGGCGTATGGTCCGGCGCGCCTCGGTCACCACGTCGCGCCCGGCAGGGGTCTGGGTCACGCCGCCGGAGTGCCGCTCGAAGAGGAGGACGCCGAGCTCCGCCTCCAGCTTCCGCAGTGCGGACGACAGAGCCGGCTGGCTCACGTACAGCCGCGCCGCCGCCCGGCCGAGGTTCCCCTCCTCGGCGATCGCCACGAGGTAGTTCAGCTGCCGTAGTTCCATGAGGGGAGAGCATAACCAGCAGCGATAAACGCTCTTTATGGATCGTGTTGATCTCTGTCTTGGACGGCGGGGCCGGGCGGTGGCCGTAATAGAGACGCACACCGGGACATCACCTCGGCCGTGCTCGCCGGCCGGCACCAGGTCGGCTTCCGGAACCACCATGGAGATCTCGATGAGCGACAACGCCCGCACCGCTGCTGCCCCCGCCGCCGACACCGGTACCCGCTCCGCAACCGGCAAGGTCTGGCTGATCACCGGCGCCAACTCCGGTTTCGGGCAGGCGATCACGCGGGTGGCCCTCGCCGCCGGTGACACCGTGGTGGCCGCCGTCCGCCGCCCCGAATCCCTCGACGAACTCGCCGCCGCGCACCCCGGCCGCGTCGTCCCCGTCGCCCTCGACGTCACCGACCCGGCCCGTATCACCGCCGTCGTCGCCGAGGTGATCCTCTGGTACGGGCGGATCGACGTACTGGTCAACAACGCCGGCCGCGGACAGATCGGCGCCGTCGAGGAGACCACCGACCGCGAACTCCGCGACCTGATGGCCCTGCACTTCTTCGGCCCCGCCGCGCTCACTCGCGCCGTACTCCCGCACATGCGCCGCCAGGGCTCGGGCGCCGTCGTGCAGATGAGCAGCATGGGCGGCCGGTTCTCCTTCCCCGGCGTCGGCGCCTACTCGGCCACCAAGTTCGCTCTGGAGGGGCTGTCCGAGGCGCTGGCCCTGGAAGTCGCCCCGCACGGGATCAAGGTGCTCATCGTGGAGCCGGGGGCGTTCCGGACCGGGTTCGCCGGCGGCAGTGCGTTGCAGCAGTCGGCGCCCCTGGACGCGTACGCGGAGACGGTCGGCCCGGTCCGTGCCGGGCTCCCGGGCAGCGACGGCAAGCAGCCGGGGGACCCCGAGAAGGCCGCCGCGGCGATCCTGACCGCGTTGGCCGCCGAGCAGGCCCCGCTGCGACTGGCCCTCGGCAACGACGCCGCCGACGCCATCGCCGCCCAGCTGAAGTCCGCCGGCGACGAGGCGGCAGCGTGGGAGTCGGTCAGCCGGGGCACCGACTTCGACGGGGAGTGAGGGGGCGGCGGTCAGGTCCCGGCGGTCGGTCCCGGAGCGTTGAGGCGGAACCGGGACGAGCCCCCCGCCGGGAGGCCGTCCTGCCGGGAGGCCGTCCCGCCGGGAGCTGTGGCAGCCCGGGCGGCTCGGCCTGCGCACCCGCACACCGCCGGGCCCGTCAACTGCCCTGCGTGGCAGATGAATGAAGTGACTCAGTCGTCGGTCGTTCCGGCTGCGAGGGATTCGCAGCACACCGAGCACCGGCAGGACCTGGAAGGAAGTTCCATGAACCGCAACGGTGACGTACGTGACGAGGGGGTGGCACTCCCCGGTGAAGGGACCGAGGCGACAGGTGACTTCCACCGACTTGCGTCGCCGCCTACGCACTTGGGAGGGACCGCTGCGAGCGGGCGACCTGCGGCCGACGTGCGGGGTAGCGCCCCGTCCGGCCCCGAGGCAGCCGACAACCGGCCGGGGCCGGGGCCGGGTCTGCGGTCCACGGTGCTGGTCGCCTGTCTGGCCTTCTTCGTCATCACGCTGGACACCACCGTGGTCAACGTCGCTCTGCCGAGCATCGGGCAGCAGTGGGACGGTCAGGTCTCCGCACTGCAGTGGGTGGTCACCGCGTACACCCTGCTCTTCGCGGCCCTGCTCCTGTCGGCCGGTGCCATCTCCGACCGGATCGGCGCGAGCCGCGCCTTCACGATCGGGCTGTCCGTCTTCACCCTGATGTCCGTACTGTGCGGGCTGGCACCCAACCTCACCGTGCTCATCGCCGCGCGGGCGATCCAGGGCGCCGGAGCCGCAGTGATGATGCCGGCCTCGCTCGCCCTGGTGCGCCAGGCGTACGACTCCCCGGCCCAGCGCGCTCGCGGAATCGCACTGTGGACAGCCGGTGGTGGTGCGGCGGTCGCGGCCGGCCCGGTTGTCGGCGGCGCGCTCACCACCGAACTCGGCTGGCGGTGGATCTTCTTCATCAACCTGCCGGTCGGCATCGTCGCACTCGTCGGCATGCTCCGGGCACCCCGCTCCCCCCGAGGACACTCCCCGATGGACCCGGCCGGCCAGGTCACCGCCGTACTCGCGCTGGCGGCCCTGGTGTTCGCCGTCATCACCGGAGGGTCGGACGGGTGGACGAGCCCGATGACGATCTGCGGCTTCCTGGTCGCCGTACTCGCCGGAACCGCGTTCCTCCTGGTCGAGTCCCGGCAGAGCGATCCAGCCGTTCCGCTGACGTTGTTCCGCATTCCCGCGGTGGCTGTCTGCACCAGCGCGGGTCTGGCCCTGAACTTCGGCTACTACGGCCTGGTCTTCGTCTTCACGATCTTCTTCCAGGAGCACCGCGGAGCCTCGGCGCTCACCGCGGGACTGATGTTCATCCCGATGACGGCCTTCACCACCCTGGTCAACCTGCTCGCCGGCAAGCTGACCAACCGGTATGGACCGCGCCTCCCGCTGATCCTCGGCCAGGTCATCCAGACAGTCGGCATCCTGGGACTGCTCCTCGTCCGTCAGGACACCCCGACTCCCTTGCTGCTGGCCCTGCTGGTGCCGCTCGGCATCGGCGGCGGACTCGCGATCCCGCCGTTGACGTCGGTGATGCTGGAGTCGGTGCCGCACGAGCGGGCAGGTCTCGCATCCGGAGTACTCAGCGCCGCCCGGCAGTTCGGCGGCGCGATCGGAGTCGCCCTGCTCGGTGCGCTGATCGCCGACTCCGCCCACTTCATGACCGGGATGCGGATCAGCCTGGGTGTCGGGGCGGCCGTGCTGGTGGTCACCACACTCGGTGTGGCGTTCTTCCTGCCCCGCAGCCCGAAGTCCGCGGCTCCCTCGACACCCGTGTAGGGGACCGAGGAGCCTGCCACGGTCTCCTTGCGCCCTGGTGGCTTGAAGTCGTGAGGACGGGTGGGACGGTCGAGGACGCATCGGCCTTGGCCGGTGACCGACCGTGCCCACCTATTACCCCCAGGTCGTCAGGTCGAGGCCGACGGTCCGATTGCACCGCTTCCCGTGGGCGACCGCACAGGGGGCGGTGCTTTTTCGGTGATCAAGTCGATGCCGGACCTCGCACCGGCCAAGAGACATCCGACGACTGGCGTGCGGCCCGCGGCCGTCCGTACGTGTGCGGTCGTGGTGGATCGTGGTGCGCCATGAGGGCAACGGGAGTTCGGCAGCCGGCCCGTTCCGAGCCGGGGCACATGCCGGGCTCATGCCGCGTCTGCCGCGCACCGGCCCGCGTCCGCCGCGCACCGGCCCGCTCCCGGGTGCCCCGTCGCCCGGTGCGGCCAGGGCATACGTGGGGAGGGTGCGCCCGATGGGATGGATGCGC
>NZ_JACEGK010000481.1:0-6171 GCF_056859195.1 Streptomyces sp. NH27 | reverse complement strand
AACTCCCGTTGCAAGGTTGTCCGTCCATTCGCCAGCGCGGTGATGACCGGTGGTGGCAGGCTGCTGACCATCAGTACGGTTCAGCGTGGAGGTGCAGTCCCTGTGGTCGCGAACGTGAACCCCACCGTCAGGCGCCGCCGGTTGGGGTCGGAGCTGCGCAAGCTCCGCGAGCAGAAGGGGATGACGGCCGAGGAGGTCGCGGCCCGGCTGCTGGTCTCCCAGTCGAAGATCAGCCGCCTGGAGAACGGGCGGCGCAGCATCAGCCAGCGCGACGTACGCGATCTGTGCGGGGTCTACGGCGTCGAGGACGTGCGGATCGTCGAGTCGCTGATGCAGATGGCCAAGGAGTCCCGCCAGCAGGGCTGGTGGCACGCCTTCGGCGACATCCCGTACAGCGTCTACATCGGGCTGGAGACCGAGGCGGCGAGCCTGCGGGTCTTCGAACCCCAGGTGGTGCCGGGCCTGTTGCAGACGCCGGCGTACGCCGCCGCGATGATCGCGGGGAACCTGCCGGAGGCCACCACCGAGCAGGTCGACAAGCGGGTGAGCGTGCGAATGCGCCGCCAGGAGCGGATCATCGACCCGGACTCGCCGCTGCGGATGTGGGCGGTGGTCGACGAGGCCGCGCTGTGCCGCCGGGTCGGCGACAACCAGGTCATGCATGAACAACTCGTCAGGCTGGTGGAGATGAGCCACCTGCCGCACGTCACCGTGCAGGTGCTGCCGTTCGACGTGGGCGCGCACCCGGGCCTGAGCGGGCAGTTCGCGGTACTGGAGTTCACCGACACCACGGACGCGACCGTGGTGTACCTGGAGGGCGTCAACAGCGACCTGTACCTGGAGAAGGACACCGATGTGCAGGCGTACAGCGTGATGTACGAGCATCTGCGCGCGCAGGCACTGAGCGCCGAGCGGACCCGGGCGTTCATCACCGACGCGGCCGCGCGCTACGCGTAGCGGGGCTCTGGCAGGCCCACTTGGCGGGTGAAAGCGGGCAGGATACGCCTTTTCCAGCTCAACGCGGAAGACTTGATGGGAATATGCCATCCGGTTGGGTGAACGAGCTCTCCATGGCCTGATGTTGGCCGGTAGCGTCGAACGCGTCAGTCAATGGCGTATACCGCGCCGTCCTCACCAGCACAGACCGGAGCAGAGATGGCTATCAAGCTGGGCAGCACCCCCGCCTGGATCAAGTCCTCGCGTTCGACCGGCAACGGCGCATGCGTCGAGGTCAAGTCGCCCGCCGTGGAGGCCGTGGTGGTCCGCGACTCGAAGGACCCGAAGGGTCCGGTACTCACCTTTTCCCCCGAGGCATGGGCGTCCTTCGTCACCGACGTGGACGGCGGAGCATTCGAACTGCGCTGACACCGATCGCGCGAGCGTCACTCACACCGCAGAGGAGCCCTCTCGACTGGCCGCCGTCCTGGCCGAGAGGGCTCGCTCCATGTCCGGACGGTCCGCGAGGGACCGTGTAGGGCGATCCGGGCGGCCCGGACGGTCCGCGAGGGACCGCGAGGGACCGCCCCTCCCGTCCATCCGCCGTGCGGCTGCTACCGCGTCAGTCCGTGGCGGGCTTCGGGTGCCGCAGCGGATCGGCGGCCCCGTCCGTGCCCTCCGTGCCCCCTGTGCCCTCCGCACCGGGCTCCACGGCCGCCCCGGCCGCCCCCGCCGGGCCCTCGGCGTCCACCTTCGCGATGAGCGCGTCCCGTTCGGGGGTGTCCTCCGGCTTGATCCAGCCGATCACGATGAACAGCAGCAGCGAGACCGCGACCGGCCCCGCGATCTGGTACTGCAGCTTCACCCCGCCCGACACCGCGTCGTTTATCGGGTAGTTGAGCAGGTAGAAGGCGAGCAGGCCGAGCGCCCAGCTGGTCAGCGCCGCGGTCGGGCCCGACTTGCGGAAGCGCTTCATCAGCCCGAGCATGAACGGGATGGCGATCGGTCCGACCAGTCCGGCCACCCACTTGATCACCACCGTGATGATGTCCTTGAACGTGGGCGAGTTGACCTGCGTCGCCACCGCCATGGACAGCCCGAGGAAGACCAGCGTGGTGGTACGCGCCGCGATCAGGCCGATCCGGGTGGTCCAGCCGCGCGCGCCCCTGGAGACCGCGGGCGCGATGTCGCGGGTGATCACGGCGGAGATCGCGTTGGCGTCCGAGGAGCACATCGCCATGGTGTGCGAGAAGAAGCCGACCACCACCAGGCCCAACAGCCCGTGCGGCAGAAGCCGTTCGGTCAGCAGCGCGTAGGAGTCGGAGGCGTCGGGCTTGTTCGCGTGCACCAGCAGCGGCGCGACCCACATCGGGAAGAAGAGCACCAGCGGCCAGACGAACCACAGCGCCGAGGACAGTGCCGCCGAGCGCGACGCCGCACGGGCCGAGGTCGTCGCCATGTAGCGCTGCGCCTGGTTCCACATCCCGCCGTTGTACTCGAAGGTCTTGATGAACAGGTACGCCAGCAGGAAGACCGTCGTGTACGGGCCGGCGACGGGGTGGCCGTGGTGGCGCAGCGCGGGCTCGTCCCAGACGTTCCAGATCCCGCTGATCCCGCCGATGTGGCGCAGCGTGGCCACCAGCATGGCGATACCGGCGATCAACTGGATGACGAACTGGCCGAGTTCGGTGAGCGCGTCCGCCCACAGGCCGCCGACCGTGCAGTAGATCGCGGTGATCGCGCCGGTGATCACGATGCCCTGGGTGATGGTGATGCCGGTGAAGACCGACAGCAAGGTGGCGATCGCGGCCCACTTGGCGCCCACGTCCACGATCTTGAGCAGTACGCCGGACCAGGCCAGCGCCTGCTGGGTGGCGAGGTTGTAGCGGTCCTTGAGGTACTCCAGCGGTGAGGCGACGTGGAGTTGCGAGCGCATCCGGTTCAGCCGTGGCGCGAACAGTTTGGCGCCGATGCCGACCCCGATCGCGATCGGAAAGGCCCAGGTGGCGTAGGACGTGAAGCCGTACTGGTACGAGATGCCCGCGTAGCCGGTGAACATCACCGCGCTGTAGCCGGACATGTGGTGCGAGATGCCGGACAGCCACCAGGGCATCCGTCCACCGGCCGTGAAGTAGTCCCCGACGTCGTCGACGCGTTTGTGGGACCACAGGCCGATCGCGACCATCACGCCGAAGTACGCGATGAGAACGGTCCAGTCGAGACTGTTCATGTCCCCTCCCGGGGGTCCGCCTTGTGAACGTGAGGGCGCTTCGCCGTGCCGCTCGCTCGGGCGGGGTCGCCCCCTTGCGGGAGTGGGGACTTCGGGGATTCAACCCTTGTTCCGGCGAACCGGTCAAGGGCTTCGTCGTTCACGAACCTGAACTCAAGTCAGAAAGCAGAACGATTTTACTCGTTCTTTGCTTAGCTTGGCATTGTGACGACCCGCCCGCCGAACCGACGATGAGCGGGCACTTCGCCGGACGTCCGCACCCCGCGCCCTGGCGCGCGGCATGACGGAACGGCCGCCCGGAACGCGGGAGTTCCGGGCGGCCGTACAGGACGGAGAGCACTGGCGCGGGCAGTTGCCGACGCGCCGACAGCCCGTTCGACTGCGGCCCGAACAGCGGAAGTCAGGGGCGGAACACCCTGGCGAGGCGCGTCAGCCCCTCGCTGATCTCCGCGGGGGTGTGCGTGGTGAACGACATCCGCAGTGCCGCCGGATCGGGGTCGGCGGCGAAGAACGGCGCGCCGGGCACGTAGGCGACGTCGTGGCCGACCGCGACGGGCAGCAGCGCGGTGGCGTCATGCCCGTCGGGCAGCCGCACCCACACGAACATGCCGCCCTCGGGCCGGTTCCAGGTGGAGCCGGCCGGCAGCGCGCCCGGCAGCCCGGCCAGCAGCGCGTCCCGCCGGGTGCGGTAGGCCGCCCGTACCCGATCGAGGTGCGCGTCCAGGTCGCGGTCGGCGAGGTAGCGGGCAGCGGCGGCCTGGTCGACGGTCGAGGTGTGCAGATCGGCGGACTGCTTGGCGATCACGCAGGCCCGGCGGAACCCGGCCGGGGCGCGCAGCCAGCCCAGCCGCAGCCCGGGCGCCATCACCTTGGAGAAGCTGCCGAGCAGGACGGTGCGGTCGGCCGCGGCGTCGTACGACGCGATCTGCGGCTGGTGCGCCCCCTCGAAGCGCAGTTCCCCGTACGGGTCGTCCTCGGCGATCCACAGCCCGTGCTGCCCGGCGACCTCGGCGACCGCGCGGCGGCGGTCGGCCGGGAGCGTACGACCGGTGGGGTTCTGGAAGTTGGGCACGAGGTAGAGCAACTTGGGCCGCTCGCGCCGGACCAGCTCCTCCAGCGCGTCGGGCAGCACCCCGTCGGCGTCGGTGGGCACCGGGACCACCCGGGCGCCGGCGAAGCCGAAACACTGGAGCGCGGCGAGGTAGGTCGGGTTCTCCACCAGCACGGTGTCGCCGGGCTCCAGCAGCGCGGTGGCGATCAGGCTCAGCCCCTGCTGCGAGCCGCCGGTCACCAGCACCTCGTCCGGGTCGGTCGGCAGGCCGCGTCCGGTCAGCCGGGCCGCGATCGCGCCGCGCAGCGCCGGGTCGCCCTCGGTGGTGGAGTACTGGAGCACCTGGCCGGGGCGCTCGGCGAGCACCCGGTCGTACGCCTGGCGCAGCCCCTCGGCGTCGAACAGCTCGGGCGCGGGCAGCCCGCCGGCGAAGGAGATCACCTCGGGCCGCGCGGTCAACGCGAGGATCTCGCGTACCGGTGAGGCACCCACCGAGCGGGCGCGGCCGGCGAGTTCGGGGAGGGCTCCACGGGTACTGGTCGTCATGGCGTGCAGCCTACGAAGAATCGTTGCCGTGTCCAGCTACTTTCCACGATCCGGGCATCCGTCCCGCGCGTGCCCGTGCCTGACGGCCTTGCCCGGCAGCGGTACCGACAGCGGTACCCGGTGGCCGTACCCCCGCGGTCACGCCGCCGGATAGCGCTCCAGCCACGCCGGGCTCGCGCCGGACGGGCCGTGCAGTGCCGGGGACTGGGTCATCTCCATCGCGAAGTCGTCAGCGAGCTGGAGGATGGTGGCCCGGCCCTCCAACTCCGCGATCCAGGCGGGCGGCAGCGCGGTCTCGCCGTGCTGGACGCCCAGCAGGTTGCCGCAGATCGACCCGGTGGAGTCGCTGTCGCCGGAGTGGTTGACCGCCAGCAGCAGCCCGTGCCGGACGTCCTCGGCGACCAGCGCGCAGTAGACGCCGATGGCCAGCGCCTCCTCGGCGGTCCAGCCCTCGCCCAGCGCCTCGACCCGCTGCGGGGACGGCATGCCCTGCCGTACCGCGCCCAGCGCGCTCTGGAGGGCGTCGGTGGTCTCCTGGTGGCCGGGGCGGGCGCCCAGCAGGGCGAGGGCGTGCTGCACGGAGCCGTCCAGCGCCTCGCCGCGGGCCAGGCCGTGCACGATCACCGCGAAGGCACCCGACGCGAGCTGCCCGGTGGGGTGGCCGTGGGTCTGCGCGGCACACTCCACCGCGAGTTGGAAGACGAGTTGCGGCTCCCAGCCGACCAGCAGGCCGAACGGCGCCGACCGCATCACGCCGCCGCATCCCTTCGAACCCGGGTTCTTCGGCTCCTCCAAGGTGCCCATCCGGTCGTCGGACAGGCCGCTGAGGCAGGCGCCACCGGGCGCGCGGCGCGCGTACAGCCACTCCTCGCGGGCCAGCCAGCCGGTGTCCTTGCGGCGCTCGTCGGGGCCCCACTCGTTCTGGGTGGCGGCCCACCGCAGGTAGGCGCGGTGGATGTCGGTGGGCGGGTGCCAGGCGCCGGTGTCGCGGCGGACCTGGGCGCGGATCAGGCCCTCGACCGTGAAGAGCGTCATCTGGGTGTCGTCGGTGATGGCGCCGCGTCTGCCGTACGCGGGCACGTAGTCGCTGACGCCGTCGGGGCCGTGGCTGTTGAGGATGGCCTCAAGCGACTCGAATTCCACGCCGGCGCCGAGTGCGTCGCCGATCGCACCGCCGAGCAGGCAGCCGCGCACCCGGCTGCGGAAGTCCTGCTGCTGCGCGCGTCCCCAGACAGCGGTCAATGCGCTCCCCTTCGAACATCACCCGATCCGATCCCGTGCTGCGCCGCACGATATCCGACGAAACCGAGAGCGGAAGGGGGGCTGAGGGTAGGTGCGGGGTTGTCCGCGAAGGGCCGTCTTTTCCGGCGTTTTCCGGGGTTTCTCCCGGTACGGTGTGGGGCTGGTG
>NZ_JACEGK010000480.1:0-6181 GCF_056859195.1 Streptomyces sp. NH27 | reverse complement strand
AAGACGGCCGAGACGCCCCGCTCGGCCAACAAGAACCTGGACGACAAGCGCACGGCCGCCGCCGCGCACGCCGCCGCCCTGACGTGGACCGGGGACACGGGCGACATCAAGGGCGCCACGGTCCTCCTCGTCGATGACGTCCTCACCAGCGGGTCTCAGCTCCAGCACGTCGCGCTCCGGCTCCGCGCCTCCGGCGCCGCCGACGTGCGCGGACTCGTTCTCGCCCGGGTCCCCTGGAGCGGATGACCAGCCCCGCGACCCGGGCAGCCCCGCCCCCCCGCGCCATCACCGCGCCGCGCCGGTTGTCCGCGCGACTGGCAGGGACGTGGCCGTGGTACCGGGGCGATGCCGGTCAGCGCTGCGCAGGCCGGCCGCGGAGTCTGTCGCGCAGGGCCACGGCGACGTCCAGCGACTTGCTCAGCCCGGTGACGATGTCCTGCGCGATGTCGAGTGGCGGTCGCAGATGTTCGACGGGAGGCGAAACGGTCGGCGCCGCGGCGGGAGCCGGGAGCGAGCCCGTCCAGCGAGGGCCGGCAGGGCGGCGAGCAGGGACCGGACCATGGTGCCGCTGTCCTTGAACATCCCCCGGGGCAGCTCCTCCATCTGGCCGCGCCAACTTCGACCTGGGCGCGGAACTGCCGCGCCGCCTGGGTGGCGTGGTCGGTGACGCCCGCGGACATCACGGTGACCGGCAGCCCGTCCGGCTTCAGGAAGGCGCGTGCGTGGGCGATGTGCGCGAGATCGTGGGCGAAGGGCGGGTGTTCATGACGACCCTGTCGTAGGCCGGCTCGGGATCGAGGCCGAGGAAGTCGCCGGCGGTCACCGTCCTGGCGGTTCCGCTCTCGGTGAGGGCCCGGACGTTGTCGTCGAGCAGCTCGACGCAGTCCACGAGGCACCCTGCCGCCGCGCTGCGCGGGCGATCGCGCCACGCCCTGCGGACGGTTCGAGGACTTCGGGGCCGGGACGGAGGCGCGCGTTCGATGAGCCGACGGACCACCGGCAGAGGGGTGGGGAAGTAGCCGACGTCCGGGGGCGGCGAGCTGCCCCGTGGCGAGGACCTGCTTCGGCAGCGGGGCGGGGTCCTCCGGGAACAGATGTGCTTGGGCGCGGCGGCTCCACTGCCCGCAGGCGGCCCGCAACACCTTGTCGCAGCGGGTGTAGAGGTTCGGGTCGATCCGACCGGACAGACGCAGAGCGCTCCCGTCGGTGGTGGCCTGCGCGAGTGCGTCCAGGACGTCATGGGCGATCTTCACGGTGGTGGGTTCCTTCAGCAGCTGGCCGGCGGGCCCGGCGTGGCGGGTGCCGCCGGTGGCCCGGGGCGATGGGCTGTTCGGGCTCACGCCTCGGCGGGGCCTTCGGCAGCGGGCGGCTGGACGGTGGCGTATGCGGCGGGATAGCCCGAAGCACACCCGGGCCGGCAGTACGCCCCGGCGGGCGCGTCGCACTCCTCGCAGTCCGCGTCCTCGAAGTCCTCCGGTAGGAAGGGACGGTGCGTCATGTCGGCTCCGTACGGATCTGGGCGTCGGGGCATCAGCGGGTCGTTGCCGGGACGGCCCCGAGCTGCGCGGCCAGAGTGATGCGCTCGAAGGCGGCGGTCTGCCCCAGCTCGTATGCGAAATCGGGCAGCTGGCTCGGCGTGATGTCGTAGAAGGTCCGCTCGATGACCACTTCGAAGAGCCCGAGGTCGAGCGGCCCCGGTGCGCAGGCCGCGCACTGGTAGATGTCCGGGTTGTGCTCGGCGTCCGGGCGCCACTGCGGGCGGTGCCGCTGGTCGTGCTCGTTCTGGAGGCGCTGGAGGTGCTCGCGGACCGCGTCGCCGGTGGACAGTACGGCGGGCCCTCGGAAGAGGTGGAAGAACCGGGACCCACTGGGTGGGGCAGTCGCCGTGGCTTGCCCGGGACCGGGCAGCTGCTGCGGGGTGAGGGGGATGGAGGTGATGACGGTGTGCTCCTCCACCCGAACGTCCGGCTGCGCCGCACCTACGTGCGCCACGACGTCCCCCGTCCCGTCGACCGTGAACGCAACGGACTGCCGCGCGACGAGCAGCCCCCCGCTGCGCGCCTCATCGCTCCCCGAGGTGTCGCCGGCCGGCTCCACCTCATCCTGCTGTTCGCCGCGCACTGCCAGGCCGCCCCCGGCCGGCAGTGGCCCAACCGCATCCCGATCGAGCCGGACGGCACCCAGCCCCTGTCCTGGATGGGGCTGATCGGTGCGCACGCCCGCCACACCCCCGGCGGACGCCGCGTCGCCAGCCCCCGGGTCAACAAGGCGCGCCAGATCAACGAGGCCCTCAAGAAGCTGCGCGACCAGCACCTCCTGGAGTTCCCCAACGCCGGCACATCCCGTCCCTTCCAGGACTTCCGGCTGCTGTGCGACAGCGGCGCCAGCACCGACGCCGCCCCGATCCCCTACAAGGTGCCCCGCGCCGACGCCCCCGGCATCGACGTCCCCGTGGAGTTCTTCACCTGCGGCTGGGTCAACCTGCTCACCCCCAGCGAGACCGTCGCCTACCTGATGTGGCTGGACGTGACCCAGAACCCCGAGCACGACGAGCCGTACGTCACGGGCGTCGAGCGCGCCGGCCATTTCGGCCTCGGCCGCGACGCGTACGAGACCCACGAGACCCTTGAGGCCTTCGGGCTCATCGACGTCGACCCCGCTCTCCTGCGCCACGAAGACGGCAAGTACACCGATTACTCCGCCGAGGGAGGCAGCCCCATCTGCCACCGCGTCACGCTCACCGACGGCGTCACCCGCAACGCCGCTGCCACGATCGAACCCGTTCTGCGGCAGTACGCCGCGACCGGCCGCTGGGGGCGCCCTCTGGGCAGCATGGGTGATCTGGCGGCCAGCCTGGGCATCCGCATCCCCAGCTGAGAACGGTCCGGCCGCCCGCGGGCACGCTCCGGCGGGTCGGCTTCAGCCCGCGTAGGCGATCGCCAGCACGGTGATGGTGTTCGTCTGCTCGTTGATCAGGATGACGACGGCAGCACGGCCTCGAGCGACCGTCCGGACGATCCCGTCGTCCTCCCCGTACGGCTCACTGGCCGCCAGCGGGTCCTGAACGGCGTCGACGAGGCACACCGCGATGTCGCGGCGCGCCTCGTCGGACAACGCCTTGTAGATGTCGTACTGGTCGGCCGGGAGGTGGAGCCTGAAGGTCACGCGGCGCCCCGCCGCCCCTGAGCGTCGTCCACGACGGTGTCCGTCATGTCGGGGGCGGTCTCGTACTCGGGCGGCACGGTGCCGTGCTCCTTGACATAGGCGCGCGCGGCCTCGATGCGGGGGCGGGCCGCCTCAAGCGTCTCCGCCGCCGAGGCCCATCCCGCAAGCCGCGCGGGCAGGCCCTCGAGAGGGGTCAAGTTGACGTCCGCCAACAGCTTCTGCCGGAGCGCGCTGTGGGGCAGGGCAACTTGGAGCCGGTCCACGGTCCACTCCTCGTGCGAAGCCATGTCCTCACTCTCCTTCGGCGGCTGTGTGCCTGCCGCCAGCGTAGCGGCACGGACCAAGCGCGGGGAGACGATCGGATCCTTCGCGTGAGCTCGTGAGCTTGGGGCGGACGCATGCCGGCGGCAGCCCGGAGGCCGTGGTGAGCGACCGGAGCACTGGCTCAGGCGAGGACCGAGGAGTAGGGGACTGGGCAGGGAAGCCGTCGCGGCGGCCGTCAGCGGGTTGACGGATGCCGTCCCCGGCGGCGGTCCGCTGGTCGAGGTCACCCAGATGACCAACAGCGCCTCTCGCATGCTGGAGTGGATCGGCGTGATCGTCGTCGACGAGCTCGACGAGCTCGACGGGCACCGGGTGCGCCAGTGCCTCGACGGGCCAGCGGGCGACCAGGACGACAGCGGCCTGCGCTGGGTCGGGGTGCGCGCCGCGCGCCGGGACGCCGTCGCTGTGGCGCTCAGGCATGTGTGACCGCGGCCAACCATGGCCTTTCCGACGACCTCGCGGCGCTCACCCCCGAGGAACTGGCCCGGCCGTGTCCCGCCCGCCACGGTGTCTACGGCCAGATCCGCGCCCTGCCGCCGATCACACGCCGGACCGCCACCTGGGCCGGGCGCAGGACGGCGCGTGGATCGCCTGGCTGGCGACGGCTGAAGCCTCCGCCCGACCCGGTGCGGCCAAGGGAGCGCGTCGGCGCTCAGAACTCGTCAGCACGCATCGGGACGAGTTCGGCGACCTCGAACTGGGTTGTCTCCGGGTTCAGTTCGAGGAAGCGGTCGATGACCTGGGCGTGCGCCTGGCCGGTGAACAGGTCCAGCGCCACCCGGTCGAGGGGACCGTCGTCCAGTTGCAGGTACGTCATGGCCAGATGGGCGCCGTGGTGCAGAGCGTCCTTCTCGGTGGGGTAGGTCCAGCTGCTCAGGTAACGTTCCGGCTCGCTGCGGTGCAGCAGAACCCACGGGCCGCCGGCCGCCCCCGTGGGCGCGTGGGCCAGGGCACGGCACGTGCGGCACCACGACGCGTTCGCGGCAAGCCGCTCCTCCGAACGGCCCCCCACACCGGCGCCGGCACGGCGACGCGCGCGACCGCCGGCCGTACGGGCAGGGCCTGCGGCTTCCGGGTGAGCAGTTCGGGGACCGGGTAGGTGGTGCGGGCGCGGCCCTTCCTGCCGGCCGGAGGCTGCCACAGTGCCCGGGGCCACGGCTCGTCGAGCGTTACCGAGGGGCTGCGGCTGAGGGGATGGCCGAGGGCGACCAGGTCCTCGTCGGACGGTGTCGGCTCCTCTCCGGGAGGCAGCGGCAGCAGCCACCCGGCCGTGTCCTTCACCCAGGAGTGCCCGCAGCCGCCGCACCAGTGCACGGCGGCATCCTGCTCGGCGGGGCTGTCGTACCAGCCCGGCTCCTCCTGTCCCAGCCCGAGGCGCGCCATGGCGGTCGGTTTCTCGCACGGGCAGGACGCGAACCGGTACAGCTGCACATCGGACTGCTCATCGCGCGAAGCGTGCAGCCACGCCGGGTGGACCCCCAGCGCCCCGGCCAGCGCCTCCCGTTCACGTTCCCTGGGTAGGGAACGGCTCGCCGCCCAGTGCCCGATCTGGTGCGCGCCGACGCCGATGTCGCCACCCAGGCCGACCGCGTCTTCGCGGCCGCCTCCTGAAGCAGCCGCAGGCGCCGCGCGAAGGGGGACAGCTCCAGCAGCGCCCACACCGGGTGGTCACCACGGGGTTCGACGTACTCCGGATCGTCGTCCCACACGTCATGGAGCTCGTTGTAGGACGAGGCGTGCTCGGCCAGCGTCTCGCTCACCCACCGACGTACCGCAGCGTCGTCCGCCCACTGCTCCTCGGTGGCTCCTCGAGCCGCCGCGTCCGCGTTCTCCGCCAGCACCAGCTCCTCGTGCATCGGGAAAACCCACTCCTCGACGGCCAGCAGCGCCCGGGAGGCGACGACGCGGCGAGCCGGCTCCGGCACCGCGCCGCTGAGCACGCCCGACGGCCCGTACCACCAGCCGGTCCTGCTGCTTGCTCCACCTGCTCACTCTGAACCCCGCTCCCGCCGCCGCGGCCACGCACGTGCCCACATCATCCCGGCCACGACCGGGAAGCGGGCGACAACGCACGAAGTTCACCCACACCAGACCGGGCCCGCCCCCACCTCAGCCAGCCAACAGCACCCGGCATCAGACCCAGCACAACCGCCAGCTACGCGGCCACATACGCTGTGCCGATGCCCGTCGTACCGCCGCTGTTCAGCGATGCCGAGACCGACCACCCCGCCATCGCCCAGTGGTGCTCCACCATCCTGGGCGGCGACACGGCCCGCCTGCTCCTGCTGGGACCGCACTGGTCCGGCAAGACCCACACCGCCTACGCCGCGCTGCGCCGCCTCCTTGCCGCCGGCTACTGCGAAGAGAACATCACCGTCCACCAGGCCCACGACCTCGGGGGCAGCTACGAGCCGAGCATGATCGAGAACACCACCGCCGTCACGGTCATCGACGACCTGACCCTCTCCGTCGACCTGGTGCGCGAGGCCGCCGTGCCGCTGAACCCGGACTCCGCCGACGTCCAGGCCATGATGGCTCTGGAGGCGGGAGCGCTCGCGGATGCCGTCGCCCGCCTGAGCCTGCTCCCGCGGCGCTCCTGGCTCCTGATCGCCTCGAACCTCGACTGCCTCGTCGGGGCGGTCGGCCAAGAGACCGCCGACCGCCTCGTCGCCGTCGCCGAGCAGGCCGAACT
>NZ_JACEGK010000479.1:0-6187 GCF_056859195.1 Streptomyces sp. NH27 | reverse complement strand
CGACCTGCCCCCGGCCGCCACCCCCGAGGCGGTGCCCGCCGGCCCGTTCCCGGCCCCGCACGACCACGGCCCCGATACGGCCTCCCCGCGCTGAGCGGACTCCTCGGGACACCCTCGCGAGGAGTCCAGAGGAGTAAAGTCGAACGTGCCGAGGGTATTTCGTGCACGTATGACCATATTCATGCCGCTTTCGGCGGTCGTCTCGACCACCCGAGGATGTGACTGCCATGGTCGCCCTGGTCACGGCGCTGATCGTCATCGTCATCATCGTCCTGATCCTGCTGGCGCTGAGCGTCCGCAATGTTCAGCAGTACGAGAAAGGCGTGGTGTTCCGGTTCGGCCGGCTGCTGCCGGACATCCGAGAACCGGGCCTGCGGCTGATCCGCCCGATCGGCGACCGGATGCGCAAGGTGTCCATCCAGACCGAGGTGTTCGGCGTGTCACCACAAGGCGCCATCACCGCGGACAACGTGACACTGACCGTCGACGCGGTCGTCTACTTCCGGGTGGTCGACCCGGTCAAGGCACTCGTCAACGTGAGCAACTACCCCGCCGCGGTCTCGCAGATCGCCCAGACCTCACTACGTTCGGTGATCGGCCGCGCGGACCTCGACACCCTGCTCTCCGACCGGACCCAGGTCAACACGGAGCTGAAGAAGGTCATGGACGCCCCCACCGAGGAACCCTGGGGGCTGCGGATCGAGCGGGTCGAGATCAAGGACATCGCGCTGCCGGAGTCGATGATGCGGTCGATGTCCAAGCAGGCCGAGGCCGAACGTGAACGCCGCGCCCGCGTCATCGCCGCCGACGGCGAGTTCCAGGCGTCGCAGCGCCTCACCGACGCCGCGGCCACCATGGCCGACACCCCCGGCGCTCTCCAACTGCGCCTGCTCCAGACCGTGGTGGACGTGTCCGCCGAGAAGAACAGCACCCTCGTGATGCCGTTCCCGGTGGAGATGCTGCGCTTCTTCGACCGGCTCAGCGGAGGCGACGGGGAGGTGCCGCAGATCCGCTCCACGACCGCGCGATCCGCGGACGAAGCCGGTACGGACGGACCCGCGAGCTACGGTGCCTCCGCGGACGGCGGCCCCGTGGCGGACCAACCCTCCGCCGAGGGTGCCCACGTGGCCGACGTGCCCGAGGTGCCCGAGGTGCCCTCGACCGGCGGCGCCCACGGGCGGCCCACCCCGCACCGCTGAGGCCGTCGCACCACCGGCGCCCGCCACATCACCGGCGCCCGTCACATCATCAAGACCCCTGAGCGGGCCGGCCAACACCGGCCCGCGCCGGCCCGCTCAGGGCGCCGCCAGCAGAGCGCTCAGCGCGGACGCCTCGGTACGCCAGTCGGCGGTGCCGCCGCCGGACCAGTCCTCGGTGACGCGGTTGAGCCCGTCGCGTGCGGTGGACCACAGCGAGTCGGCCTGCTTGGTGGCGAAGGAGCCATAGGCGTTGCCGGTGACGGAGTTCAGGTCCTGCAGATAGCGCATGAAGACGCCCTTGAACTGCTTGGCGTTGTCGTCGCAGGAGGGCGTGGTGGCGTCGCAGGACTCGGTGAGCACCCCGCCGGTGACCAGGGCGGGCGAGGCCACGGCGGCGTCGGCCAGCCGGCGGGCGGTGGCGAGGTCGGCGGAGTCGCCGGTGACGCGGTACATCTCGACCGCCGCCCCGATGGCCAGGCCCTGGTTGTAGGACCACACCGTCTGCCCGTTGTTCGCGCAGCCGCTGGTGAGGCCGTCGTTGACCAGGCCGGAGGAGTTGATCAGGCCGCTGCTCCGGAACCACTGCCAGGAGGTGGTGGCCCGGCCCAGCCAGGTGGTGTCGCCCGGGATGCGGTCGTGCAGTTCGGCGGCGAGCCGGACGTAAAGGCCGTTGGTCACCGCGTTCTTGTACGTGCGCTCCCGGTCCCACCACACACCGCCGCCGCAACTGCTGGTGTCCCACAGCCCGTTGACGTAGTTCGCGATGGTGACCGCCTCGTCGAGGTACGTCCGGTCGCCGGTGAGGTCGTACGCGTCGACCCAGGCCAGCGCCCACCACTCGGAGTCGTCGGTGGCGCGGCTGATGAAGTCGCCGTCGATCGGGTCCGAACTGCGGGCCCCGGCGGGGAAGGACGCCTTGTCGATCTGGAAGGTGCGCTGCACGATCCAGAGGTAGCGGGTGTCGCCGGTCTGCCGCATGTAGTCGATCACGGTGCTGAGCGCGACCGCCGAGTTCCACCAACTCGACGGCCAGTAAGCGGTGTTCGGGTCGTAGGAGTACATCAGGGCGTCCGCCGCGGCCGACGCCCTGGACTGCGCCGGGCGCGCCCAGGCCGTACAGCTGCCGTTCTCGCCCTCGACCGCGCGGCCGCACGCACGCACCGCACCGCCGTACAACCGCCCTTGCGGGTCACTGGTGTTGAAGCGCGCGGTGCCGGTGCCGGTGGCGCCGGCCGGGGTACTGGTGCGGCCCTTGGAGGAACCGTCCGGCCAGCTCGCACCCTGGTCCCAGGACCGGTCGAGCCAGATCTCGTCGCCCGCGGTGCCGCCGGAGATGGTGCCCCAGGCCATGCCGGAACTGTCCATGTGCAGCGCGATCGTACGGCCGCCGAGCGTCGCGGCGGGGACCGGCTGGGTATCGCCGGGCGCGCTGCCCGCGCCGTCGCAGGCGGCCGCGCACACGTCCAGGTGCGCCCACGAGGTGCAGCCCACGCCCTGCGCGTCGCCGCAGGCCCGCAGTACCGCACGGCGGTGGCCGGTCGGGTCGTAGAGGTTGTACATCAGCGTGCGGGTGCCGGTCCACGTCGACGGGATCGACGCCTTGCCGAGCAGTCCGTCCCACGTGGCGCCGCCGTCCCAGGAGCGATCCAGCCACACCGCGTCGTCGGTCTGCCCGCCGTCGATGCTCGCCCACGCCATGCCGTCGGTGTCGTCCACGTGCAGCCGCACCACCCGGCCGTCGAGGGTGAGGTCCGGCACCGGGAAGGTCTCCTTCGCGGCCTGCGAGGGGTCGCGGGTGTCGCAGTACAGCGCGCACACCTGAGCGGGGTCGTCGGCCGCCGCCGCCCTGGCACCGGCCGCGCCGGCACCCTGGAGCAGGGCGGCCACCGCGAGCAGCAGCGCCACCACCAGCGGCCCGATTCCCCTGCGTGTCGCCGGCACCGTACGCATGACGCCTCCTCGGACCCGTCCGCCTTACAACGATGGAAACGGAGCACTCAGCACGCATGAGAGCACGCCTCTTATTGGCATGTCCACCACCATGACAACGATGGCATCAATTGGCCGAATCCCGCGGGTGCAGTCACCCGCGGGCCGACGCCTGCATCCGCCCATCGCCAGAACCGGCGCGGCATTCCGATCGCGTCCGGCCGTACCGGCCAAGCCGTGGCCGGGACCCCGCCGCCGAGGTGGCGGCGGGGTGCGGGGGACGCGTCGGCCCCGGGGGTCAGGACGTGGCCGGGCCCGGGGAGTTGGTGACGGTCAGGGGGAGGAGCTTCTTGCCGGTGGGGCCGATCTGGATATCGAGGTCCAACTGAGGGCACACGCCACAATCGAAGCAGGGGGTCCAGCGGCAGTCCTCCACCTCGGTCTCGTCGAGGGCGTCCTGCCAGTCCTCCCAGAGCCAGTCCTTGTCGAGGCCGGAGTCGAGGTGGTCCCAGGGCAGGACCTCCTCGGCGGTGCGCTCGCGGGTGGTGTACCAGGCGAGGTCGAGGTCGTACGCGGGCAGCGCGGCGTCGCAGGCGCGCATCCAGCGGTCGTACGAGAAGTGCTCGCGCCAGCCGTCGAAGCGGCCGCCGCCGGCGTACACCTCGCGGATGACGGCGCCGACGCGGCGGTCGCCGCGGGAGAGCAGCCCCTCGATGATCCCGGGCTTGCCGTCGTGGTAGCGGAAGCCGATGTTGCGGCTGTACTTGCGGTCGCCGCGAATGGCGTCGCGCAGCTTGGCCAGCCGGGCGTCGGTCTCCTCGACGCCGAGCTGCGGCGCCCACTGGAAGGGGGTGTGCGGCTTGGGCACGAAGCCGCCGATGGACACGGTGCAGCGGATGTCGTTCTGCCCGGTCACCTCACGGCCCTTGGCGATGACCTTCCGCGCCATGTCCGCGATCTGCAGGACGTCCTCGTCGGTCTCGGTGGGCAGCCCGCACATGAAGTACAGCTTCACCTGGCGCCAGCCGTTGCCGTACGCGGTGGCGACGGTGCGGATCAGGTCCTCCTCCGACACCATCTTGTTGATCACCTTGCGGATGCGCTCGGAGCCGCCCTCGGGCGCGAAGGTGAGGCCCGAGCGGCGGCCGTTGCGGGTCAGCTCGTTGGCGAGGTCGATGTTGAACGCGTCGACCCGGGTGGAGGGCAGCGACAGCCCGACCTTGTCCTGCTCGTACCGGTCGGCGAGGCCCTTCGCGACATCGGCGATCTCGGTGTGGTCGGCGGAGGAGAGCGACAGCAGGCCGACCTCCTCGAAGCCGGTCGCCTTCAACCCCTTCTCGACCATGTCGCCGATGCCGGTGATGGAGCGCTCGCGCACCGGGCGGGTGATCATCCCGGCCTGGCAGAAGCGGCAGCCGCGGGTGCAGCCGCGGAAGATCTCCACCGACATCCGCTCGTGCACGGTCTCGGCGAGCGGGACCAGCGGCTGCTTGGGGTACGGCCACTCGTCGAGGTCCATCACGGTGTGCTTGGACACCCGCCACGGCACGCCGGAGCGGTTCGGCACGACCCGGGAGATCCGGCCGTCGGGCAGGTACTCCACGTCGTAGAAGCGCGGGACGTAGACCCCGCCGGTCCTGGCCAGCCGCAGCAGCAGCTCGTCGCGCCCGCCCGGGCGGCCCTCGGCCTTCCACTCCCGGACCAGGTCGGTGATGGTGAGCACGGCCTGCTCACCATCACCGATCACGGCCGCGTCGATGAAGTCGGCGATCGGCTCGGGGTTGAACGCGGCGTGCCCGCCGGCCAGCACGATCGGGTCGTCCTCGGTACGGTCGGCGGCGTCCAGCGGGATGCCGGCGAGGTCGAGCGCGGCCAGCATGTTCGTGTAGCCCAGCTCGGTGGAGAAGCTGAGCCCGAAGACGTCGAACGCGCGCACCGGGCGGTGACCGTCGACGGTGAACTGCGGCACCTTGTGCTCGCGCATCAGCGCTTCCAGGTCCGGCCACACGCTGTACGTGCGCTCGGCGAGCACGCCCTCCCGCTCGTTGAGCACTTCGTAGAGGATCATGACGCCCTGGTTGGGCAGGCCGACCTCATACGCGTCGGGGTACATCAGCGCCCACCGCACGTCGGCGGCGTCCCAGTCCTTGACGGTGGAGTTCAGTTCACCGCCGACGTACTGGATCGGCTTCTGTACGTGCGGGAGCAGCGCTTCCAGGCGCGGGAAGACCGACTCGACAGGCATCTCGGCGACTTTCGTGTGTCCTGATCTTGCGGGCGCCCCGGGCGGCACCGCCGTCCGGGGGGAAGGTGACCCTCAAGAGTACCCGAGGTACGGGGGGGGTGCCCGGCGCGACCGAATCCCCGGCACCCGGGCACGGCAACGGCTCCGGCCGCACCGCGAACGGCCCGCGCGGCACCTCCGCGGCCACGGTCGTGCCGCACGAACCGCCCCGCCGGGTCGCCGATCACCCCTCGCGCTCCGCCGCACCCCACACCTCGGGCAACCGCGCCTCCACCTGCGCCGCGATCCCCAGCTCGGCCCGCTCCACCGCCTCGTACGGCGCCGGGTCCTCCCCCGCCTGCTCCGCCCGCCCGCGCAGCCGCGCGACGGCCGCACGGCACATCACGCTGTCCTGGTGCTCGCCGAGAAGCTGCTGCACCGACTTCATCCGAGCGGTGTACCCGGCGGCCCCCGCACCGAGCACGGGTCCGGCCGCCTCGCCCGCGTAACGAGCCCGCTTGGCAGCCTTGCGCGCCTCGTGCAGCGCGACATCCCGCGCCTGGCCGGGCGGCAGCGCGAGCGCGGCCCGTACGGCTTTGCGCAGCCGCCCGCGGTCGTGCGCGAGCACATCGGCGACCGCCTGCCGGGCGGGGTCTTCGGCTCCGGGCAGATACGGCGGCGCGGCCAGCAGCGCATCGAAGGCGTCGAGAAGCGCGAAGTAGCGGGCGCCGTCGAGGGCCCGCACGACGGCGGAATGCGCGTCGGCGGCATGCACGTCAACGGTGTCCGCGTCGTCCGCGTGCGCGCCGTCGTCCCGGCTCCCGCCCCACGGCCC
>NZ_JACEGK010000478.1:0-6190 GCF_056859195.1 Streptomyces sp. NH27 | reverse complement strand
GGAGAGGTCAGCCGAGCCAGCCGGGCCGGACCAGCCCCGACTCGTAGGCGAGCACCACCAGTTGGGCGCGGTCGCGGGCGCCGAGCTTCACCATCGTCCGGCTGACGTGCGTCTTCGCGGTGAGCGGGCTGACCACCAGCCGGCGGGCGATCTCCTCGTTGGACAGGCCGATGCCGACCAGCGCCATCACCTCGCGCTCCCGGTCGGTGAGCTGTTCGAGATCCGCTGCGGTGGCCGGCTCCTTGGAACGGGCGGCGAACTCGGCGATCAGCCGGCGGGTCACGCCGGGGGACAGCAGTGCGTCGCCGCCGACCACCGCCCTGACCGCGCGCAGGAGTTCGGCCGGTTCGGTGTCCTTCACCAGGAACCCGGAGGCGCCCGCCCGGATCGCCTCGAAGACGTACTCGTCGAGCTCGAAGGTGGTCAGCACCACCACCCGCACCTCCGCGAGCGCCGGGTCCGCGGTGATCGTGCGGGTGGCGACCAGGCCGTCCATCACCGGCATCCGGATGTCCATCAGCACCGCGTCCGGGGTCAGTTCGCGCACCATGCGTACCGCCTGCCCGCCGTCGGCCGCCTCGCCGACCACCTCGATGTCGTCCTGCGCGTCCAGCAGCGCCCGGAAGCCGGCACGGACCAGGAGTTGGTCGTCGGCCAGCAGTACGCGGATCATTGGTGCTCCTCGGTGGAGGTCAGGCCGCTGCCGTCGGACGGGTCGGACGGACTGGACGGGCCGGACAGGTGGTCCGGGCCGGGCGCGCCGTCCCGCTTGCCCGCGGCCAGCGGCAGCACCGCGCGGACCCGGAAGCCGCCGTCCGCCCGCGGCCCGGCCCGTACGCTACCGCCCAGCGCGCCCAACCGTTCCCGCATGCCGACCAGGCCGTTGCCGCCGCCGCTCTCGCCGCCCGTGACCGCCGGGCCGTCGTCGTCGACCAGCACCTCGACGGCGTCCGGCCGGTAGGTCAGCCGGACCCGGGCGGTGCGGGAGCCGGAGTGCCGCACGATGTTCGTCAGCGACTCCTGGACGATCCGGAAGGCGGCCAGGTCGGTGCCCGGCGGCAGGGGCACACGGGTGCCCTCGACGGCGACGTCGGCGGCGAGGCCCGCGGCGGTGGCCTGCTCGGCGAGTTCGGGCAGCCGGTCCAGGCCGGGGGCGGGGGAGCGCGGGGCCTCGCCGGGCGCGCGCAGCGTGCCGAGTACCTGGCGCACCTCGCCGAGTGCCTCCTTGCTCGCCGCCTTGATCGTGGTCAGCGCGGTCCTGGCCTGCTCCGGCCGTTCGTCCATCAGGGCGAGGGCCACGCCGGCCTGGACGTTGATCACCGAGATGCTGTGGGCGAGCACGTCGTGCAGCTCGCGGGCGATCCGCAGCCGCTCCTCGTCCGCCCGGCGGCGTTCCGCCTCCGCCCGCTCCCGTCGGTCCCGGGCGACCTGTTCCCGTCTGACCCGGTAGAGCTCGGCGCCGGCGAGCACCGCCAGCAGCCACGCGCCGACGCCCGACGCCTCCGCCCACGACAGCCGTTGGCTACCGGACGGCAGCCACTGGTAGAGCCAGCCGCCGACCACGATGTGCGCGGCGTAGGTCAAGGCCGCGATGATCAGCACGGCTCTGCGGTGGCCCGCGGCGACCGCGCTGAAGAACGCCACCACCATCGAGGCGAACACCGGCCCGATCGGATAGCCGAGCATGAAGTAGAGCAGCGTGACCGCGGCGGTGCCTGCGGCCACGGCGACCGGCCGCCGTCGGCGGATCAGCAGCATGACCGGCCCGGCCAGCAGCAGGGTGTACCCCAGCGCGTCCAGGTCGGTGCGGTTCGGCTGGTGCCGCCCGGCCACGCTGGACCCGACCAGCTGGATGACCGCGAGCACGACCACCGGCACCCAGACGCGCCGGGTGCCGAGCAGCCCGCGCCGCCGCGGTTCCGGCCGGTCCTCGTACGTCATGCGTCCCACGCTAGACCGCCGTCCACCGGCCACGCGTCCGCCGGCAGCGGGCGGCGCGCGTACTCCGTACGAAGTACGCCGTGCCGGAGCCGGAGCCGGAGCCGGGCGTAGGAAACCGGGCCGGCCGGGCATGTCGGGCCTGGCGGCCGTGTCGGGCCTGCCGTGCTGGCCGGATGACGCGGGGCCGGGCCCGGGGGTGGGCCCGGGCCCGGGTGCGGTCAGGTGCGGTCGTAGGCGTCCAGCGCGCGGCGGGCGATCGAGTGGGTCCGGACCAGATCGGCCAGCGAGCGCTTGCCCCGGGTGATCCCGGCGAACGCGCGCCAGGCCGGCGGGAAGCTGGTGAGGGCCGCGTGCAGCAGTCCGGGGCGCCGCTCGAACAGCGCCAGCATCCGCCGTCCCACGCCCATCTCGACCCCGAGCCCGGCCTTGACCGCGAACGCGTAGTTGAGGGCCTGCCGGCGGGCGTCCACCGCGTCGTGCGCCTCGGCGATGCGCACCGCCCACTCGCCGGCCAGCCGGCCGGAGCGCAGCGCGTAGGAGATGCCCTCGCGGGTCCAGGGCTCCAGCAGTCCGGCCGCGTCGCCGCAGACCAGCACGCGGCCACGGGAGAGCGGGGAGTCGTCGGCGCGGCAGCGGGTCAGGTGCCCGGAGGACACGCTCGGCTCGAAACCGGCCAGGCCGAGCCGGGCGATGAAGTCGTCCAGGTAGCGCTTGGTGGCGCCGCCGTCGCCGCGCGCGGAGATCACGCCGACCGTGAGGGAGTCGCCCTTGGGGAAGACCCAGCCGTAACTGCCGGGCAGCGGGCCCCAGTCGATCTGCACCCGGCCGGCCCAGTCCTCGGCGACCGAGGCGGGCACCGGGATCTCGGCCTCCAGGCCGAGGTCGACCTGGTCGAGCTTGACCCCGACGTGTGCTCCTATCCGGCTGGCGCTGCCGTCGGCGCCGACCACCGCACGGGCGTAGACGGTCTCCTCCTCGCCGCGCTTGCCCGCCGCGCCGCCGGTCACCACGACCGCGACGGTCCTGCGGTCGGGCACGCCCGGTCCGTGCTGCTCGACCCGGCAGACCGTCACGCCGGTGCGCACCTCGGCGCCGGCCTCGCGGGCGGCGTCGACCAGCCCGGCGTCGACCTCGGGCCGGTTGATCAGGCCGAAGAGCATCTGCCGGGAACGCTTGGTGCGGGTCAGCCGGCCGGTGAGACTGACGGTGACCGCGTGCACGCGGTCGCGGAGCGGGAGTTCGTAGCCGGGCGGCAGCGAATCCCGGGACGGTCCGATGATGCCGCCGCCGCAGGTCTTGTAGCGCGGCAGTTCGGACTTCTCCAGCAGCAGGACCCGCCGACCGGTCACGGCTGCCGCGTGGGCGGCAGAGGCGCCTGCCGGACCCGCGCCGATCACCACGACGTCCCAGACCGGCTCGGTCCCGTCGTTCTCCGCACCGCTGCCCTGGGCCGCCTGCTCACCGCTCACGTCGTTTTCGCTCCCGCTCGCCACGCTCGGCTGTCCTCGCTGTTCAGCGCTGTTCGCAAGCATCCTATTGCGCCCGTGGCCAAGGGCTCGCTGTGGCACCATCGGCAACGGCCCGCCGGCCCCGGCGGAGGCGCCGGTCTGCCGGTTCCTGTCAGCCTTTGTCGGCTTTCGTCGCCGTCGTGTCGGCCTCGTCCGTCCCCGCTGGGCCGCCTCACAACCTACGGAGCTCTCATGTCGTCAGTCCCGCTGTCCGAGACCGTCGCGTCGCTGATCCCGCGCGCCAGGACCGAGCTGGCCGAGCTGGTGTCGTTCGCGTCGGTGGCCGACGAGCGGCAGTTCCCCCGCAGCGAGTCGCAGAAGGCGGCGGCCTGGATCGTGGCGGCGCTGCGTGCGGAGGGCTTCGAGGAGGTGGCCCTGCTCGACACGCCCGACGGCACCCAGTCGGTCTACGGCCTGCTGCCCGGCCCGGCCGACGCGCCGACGGTGCTGCTCTACGCGCACTACGACGTCCAGCCGCCGCTGGACGAATCGGCGTGGCTGTCCCCGCCGTTCGAGCTGACCGACCGGGACGGCCGGTGGTACGGGCGCGGCGCGGCCGACTGCAAGGGCGGCCTGGTGATGCACCTGACCGCGCTGCGGGCGCTGCGCGAGCACGGCGGTATCCCGCTGAACATCAAGGTGATCGTGGAGGGTTCGGAGGAGCAGGGCACCGGCGGCCTGGAGCGGTACGCCGAAGCCCACCCCGAACTGCTGACCGCCGACGCCGTCCTGATCGGCGACACCGGCAACTTCCGGCTCGGCCTGCCGACGGTCACCTCCGCGCTGCGCGGCATGGTGCTCACCGAGGTCCGGGTGGCCACCCTCGCGGGGAACCTGCACTCCGGGCAGTTCGGCGGCGCCGCCCCCGACGCGCTGGCGGCGCTGATCCAGATGCTCGCCACGCTGCGCGACGCGTCCGGCGCCACCACCGTCGACGGCCTGGACGGCTCCGGCGAGTGGTCCGGACTGGCGTACGAGGAGGCCGACTTCCGCCGTGACGCCAAGGTGCTCGACGGCGTGGAACTGATCGGCGGCGGCGCCGTCGCGGACCGGGTGTGGGCCCGGCCGGCGGTGACCGTGCTGGGCATCGACGCGCCGCGGGTGGTCGGCGCCACCCCCTCGGTGCAGGCCGAGGCGGGCGCCCTGGTGAGCCTCCGGGTGCCGCCGGGCTTCGACGCGACCAAGACCGCAGAGGCGCTGGAGGCACACCTGCGGGCGGCCGCGCCGTGGGGCGCGAAGGTGGAGTTCGCGCGGCGCGGCAGCGGGCAGCCGTTCGCCGCGGACACCGACAGCCCGGCGTACGCCTCGATGGCCGAGGCGATGCGGGAGGCGTACGGGCAGGAGATGGCGGTGGTGGGGCAGGGCGGCTCGATCCCGCTGTGCAACACCCTCGCCACCCTCTACCCGAGCGCGGAGATCCTGCTGATCGGGCTGAGCGAGCCCGAGGCGCAGATCCATGCGGTCAACGAGAGCGTGTCGCCGGAGGAGTTGGAGCGGATGGCGCTGACCGAGGCGCTGTTCCTGCGCCGGTACGCGGTGGCGCACTCGGCCGGTCAGGGAGTCTGACCGGGGAGTTGGTCCCGGGCCGGTCCCGGGCCGGAACCGGGCCGGAATCGGGCCGGGAGTTGACCGGGCCGGGGCGTCGGTCGGCGCACGTCCGACGCCCCGGCGCGCGGGTCACGGCGCGGGGTGCCCGGCCTCCAGGTTGAGGGTGCGGCCCTGCTCCCGCGCCCGCAGCGCCCAGCGCAACCGGTCCAGCCGGACCGGGGGCAGCAGTCCGGCGGCCTCGTCCTCGGTGACGAAACGCCAGTCGCGCAGTTCGGTGGCGGGCAGCAGCAGCCGGCCGATGTCCGCGGAAGGTATCCGGCCGCCGTCGAAGAGCAGCCGCAGGCCGCCGTGGCCGGGCGGGTGCGGCGGTTCCCAGTCCACGACGAGCAGTTGGAGACCTCCGGTCAGTTCGATGCCCAACTCCTCGGCGACCTCGCGGTGTCCGGCCCGCGCGGGCGACTCGCCGCTCTCCACGATGCCGCCGGGGAACTCCCAGCCCGGCTTGTAGGTCGGGTCGACCAGCAGCACCCGGTCGGCGTCGTCGAAGAGCAGCACCCCGGCGGCCACCGTCTCCGCGCGCGGTTCGGGCGTCTGGATGATCCCGCAGACGCCCTGGCCGCGGCCGACCGCCTCGGTGACCGCCACCGCCGTCTGCCGCGGGTCCAGCCCGCCGGCGGCGACCACATGAGCGTCGCCGGTGAGCCAGGGCAGGGCCGCGGTGTAGTCGGCGATACGGTCCAGCGCCCAGCGGCGGGCGGTGTCGTCGGCCCCCGGGTCGTCAGGGCAGTCGGCCCGGGCGGCGATACGCGCACGCAGGATCGTTTCTCCCGGGTCGAGCAGCACGTGTCTCACCTCGATGCCCCGGGCCGCCAGCCCGCCGAATATCTCGTCCCGGTGCTCCTGCCGCAGCAGCGTCATCGGTGTGACGAGCACACCGCCGACCTCGGCGAGCAGCGCGGCGGCGGTCTCCACCACCAGCCGCCGCCAGATCGCCAGTTCCTGGTAGTCGGTGACCTCCTGGAGCCGCTTCTCCGGCAGTAGTTGGCGCAGGCAGCCGCCGACCGCCTCGGGGTCGTACAGGGTGCTCTCCGGTACCAGGTCCAGCATTTCGCGCGCCGCGCTGGACTTGCCAGCGCCGAACGCCCCGTTCACCCAGATGATCACGGTGCCCCCTTCTCCGTAGACCCCTACGA
>NZ_JACEGK010000477.1:0-6193 GCF_056859195.1 Streptomyces sp. NH27 | reverse complement strand
CCCCCTGCTGATCTCCGTGACGGCCCTCGCCGCGATGGCCGTGCTCACCCTGGCCACGATCGTGCAGTCCCCCTCCGCGAAGGCGGGTTCCGATACCAGCCCGACCGCCGACACGTCCGCACCGAAGGCGACGGCAACCGCGACATCGACCGCAACCGCGACCGCGTCGCAGGCGGCACTTCCGCCGACCACCTCGGCCACGACCGGCAGTACGGAGGCGGCCGCGTCGTCGGACACCGCCGCCGCGGCGGCGAAGACCACCGCCTCGCCCGATGCCGCCGTGACCCAGGCGGTGCGCGCCCTCGGCGTCAGCGGCAACGTGTCCGTCGCGGTCCCCGACGCGGACAGCGGCGCCCCGGCCACGTACGAGACCGGCGCCACCTCGTACGACACCGCGAGCATCGTCAAGGTGGACATCCTCGCCACACTGCTGCTCCAGGACCAGCGCGCCGGCACCCACCTGACCGCCGCGCAGCGGAGCCTGGCCACGGCGATGATCGAACGCAGCGACAACGACGCGGCGCTCGACCTGTGGCGGGCGATCGGACGGAGCGCGGGGCTGACCGCCGCGAACAAGACGTTCGGGCTGAACCACACGGTCGGCGGCGACGGCGACCTGTGGGGGCTGACCCGGACCACCGCGAGCGACCAGATCGCCCTGCTGCACGCGGTGTTCGACAGCGGCTCTCCCCTGTCGTCGGCCTCGCGCGCGTACCTCTCCGGGCTGATGCGGACCGTGATCGACGGCGAGCGCTGGGGGGTGTCGGCCGCCGACTCCGACGACGCCGGCTACGCGCTGAAGAACGGCTGGCTCCAGCGCAGCGCCACCGGACTGTGGGACATCAACAGCATCGGCGAGGTGACGTACGACGGGCACCGGCTGCTGGTGAGCGTGCTGTCGTCCGGGCAGCACTCCGAGCAGGGCGGCATCGACCAGGTCGAACGGGTCGCCCGCACTGCGGCGCAGGCATACGTCGACGCGGCCTGAGGGGGCGGTATGTGACGTTATGCCGGGTTTTTTGTCGCTGGAACGTGTGGCACGGGCGGATCGGGGCTGATCGGGGAGTGCTGTCGTGCTGGAGTGTTCTTCGTGAGCTACCGCCGGCCCTACAAGAGCGACTTGTCCGACGAGCGGTGGGCCCTGATCGAGCCGGTCATCGCCTCCTGGAAGGCCCGGCATCCTTCCGTCAGCGGCCGTCAGGGCGGCTACGAGATGCGGGAGATCGTCAACGCGCTGCTCTGCCAGTCCCGTACCGGCTGCCAGTGGGACTACCTCCCCCACGATCTGCCCCCGGTCGGCGCGGTGAAGTACTACTTCTACAAGTGGCGCGACGACGGCACCGACCAGACCATCCACGACCTGCTGCGCCGGCAGGTCCGCGAGAGCCGGGGGCGCAAGGCGGACCCGAGCCTGGTGGTGCTTGACACCCAGAGCCTGCACGCGGCCGTCGGGGTGCCGGCCGGCACCACCGGAAGGGACGCGGGATCCTGACGGAGCCCGAGCAGGGATTGTTCACCCAGCCACGGCCATAGCCACCCGGAGAGGCCACCACCAGCCCCAGCCACAAGCACGAACCGGACAGCAAGTCACTTACCGCCCTCTCAGACCGGCCGCGGACCGCCCCGCCGTCCCGGCCCGGCCACCGAAGATCCGCCCCGCCCTACCCGCTACCGGCCCCGCACCGGCCGTCCTCCCCTACCCGCCTGCGACACGGCCACGACGGACATGGCCGGTACCGCTGGTACGGCTGGAATACGGCTGGAATACGGCCACGCGGCCCTACGACGCCACGTCGATCAGCACCTTCCCGACCGCCCCGCCCCACACCGCCTCGTGGGCCGCCGCGGTCCGCTCCAGCGGGAAGCGGTGGAACGGCAGCCCCGCGTCGGGGCCGGCCCGCAGCGCGTCGTCGGCGAGCGCGGCGGAGATCGCGGCCACGGCCTCGTCCTTCGCCTCGGCCGGCGCCGTGTAGAGCAGCACGCCCTGCCAGCGCAGGTTCGAGAACATCGAGCGGCGGACCGGCGCGACGAACTCCTGGGAGTCGTCGGCGTAGAACGCGATCACCGCGTTGTTCGCGGTGACGGCCGCGTCCAACTCCGCGTTGTGCGCCGGGGCGACCTCCACCACGATGTGCACGCCGTCGGGCGCGATCCGGCGGATCTCGGCCGCCGCGTCCTGCTCGCGGTAGTTGACGACGTGGTGCGCGCCGGCCGCGGTGGCCAGCGCGGCCTTCTCCGGGCCGCTGACCGTGGTGATGACGGTGGCGCCGGCCCAACGGGCGAGCTGGATCGCGGCGTTGCCGACCGCGCCCGCGCCGCCGGCGACCAGGACCGTACGCCCGTCGAGCGCGCCGGGGGCCAGCCGGCGGGGGCCGGACTCCGCCACGGTCAGCGCGCGGTGGGCGGTGATCGCGGGCACCCCGATGCTGGCGCCGAGGTCGAACGACGCGTGGTCCGGCAGGGGTACGGCCTGCCGGGCCGGCACCGTGGTGATCTCCTGCGCGGTGCCGTCGGGCCGCTGGAACGCGGACTCCCACAGCCATACCCGCTCGCCGACCCGCTCGGCGGGTACGCCCGCGCCGACCGCGTCGATCACACCGGAACCGTCCTGATTCGGCACCTGCGGCCGGGTCGGCTGCGTGCTCTGCCGCGACTTCCAGTCCGTCGGGTTGACTCCGGAGACCCTGACCTTCACCCGCACCTCGCCGGGCCCGGGTTCTGGCACCGGCCGGTCGGTGAGGGTGAGTACGTCGGGTCCGCCGCTGCTGGTGTAAACGATCGCCTTCATGATCAGTGCAAACTACCCCCGGCGCCGTTCTCTTCCCGGCACGGCGCGGCCACGGCGCGGTACTTCCCCCCTCACGTACCCCTCCTCGCGGAACCCGCTGCTCCGTTTGATCCGCTCGCGGCGAAGCCACTCGCTCCCGGGCGACCACGGGGTGAGGATGGGGCGTATGCCCGAGCAGCCGAGCTTCTACGACGCCATCGGCGGTGCTGACGCCCTGCACCGCCTGATCGACTCCTTCTACGACCAGGTCCTCCAAGACCCCCTGCTGGCACCGGTCTTCGCGCACTTCACGCCCACCCACGTCGAGCACGTGGTGGTGTGGCTGTCGGAGGTGTTCGGCGGCCCGGCGGAGTACACCGCGCGGCTCGGCGGCCACCACGCGCTGCTGAGCCACCATGTCGACCTGGCGATCACCGAGGAGCAGCGGGCCCGGTGGGTGGAGCTGATGGTCGCCACGGCCGCGAAGGAACTGCCCGCCGACGAACTGTTGCAGCAGCGGTTCGCGGAGTACATCGAGTGGGGGACGCGCATCGCGAAGTCGGTGTCGCAGCCGGGTACGGCACTGGGCGACCCGGGGCCGACGCCGCGGTGGGGATGGGACGGGCAGGTCTGAGCCCGCCGACCGCTTGACCGCTACCTGCTACCTGCTACCTGCTACAACGACGGCTCGGGCAGCTCCACCCGGTCGGCCGCGGGCGCGATCCTCGGGCCGCGCGGCACGTAACTGCCCTACCCGCCGAGCGCTTCCTCCGCCGCGGCGAGGATCTCGGTGACGCGCAGCCCGAACCGGGCGTCGCACGGGTGCGGTTCGGCGGCCGTGAGCGCGTCGATCGCGCGCGCCATCGCGTCGGTCGCCGGCCCGCCGACGCCGTCGGGATACGTCGCGATCCCGGGGGCGCCGCGGAACTCGATCGCCACGCCGGCGCCGGGCGGCGGCGAGGTCAGCGTCAGCGCGGAGGTGCTCGACGCGCCGGAGGTGTGCCGCAGCGTCAGGTGGACCAGGTCGCCCTTGCCGCGGGCCGCGTGCACCTCGGTGACGTCGCCGAGCACCGGCATCAGCACCGACAGCGCGTGCGGGCCGACGTCCCACAGCCCGCCCTTCTCCCGCCGCCACGGCGAGTCGGCGTACGGGCTGGTGTCGCCGCCGAAGACCGCGCCGTACCAGTCGGCACGGCCGGTGGACCACTGCCCGGCCGCGGCCTGGCGCTCGATCCACGTGGACGCGCCGGCGTCGAAGCGCAGCGTGAAGAACACCACCGAGCGCACCCCGGTGGACTCCACGGCCGCGACCACCTCCCGCGCCGCCTCGACGGTCGCCGCGAGCGGCTTGTCCAGCAGCAGATGCCGCCCGGCCCGCGCCGCCTTCGCGGCCAACGGGGCCTGGAGGGACGGCGGCAGGGCGATCGCCACCGCGTCCACGTCGTCGATCAGCGCGTCCGGATCGCCGTACGCGCGCCCGCCGAACTCCTGCGCGAGCTGCTCGGCCGCCTCCGGCCTGCGGCCCCACACCCCGGCCAGGTCCACGCCCGGGTGGGCGGCCAGTGCGGGGGCGTGCGCCCGCAACGCCCACGGGCCGGTTCCGAGCAGCCCCACCCGCAGCGTCATGCCTGCTCCGCCGCGGGCGCCTCGTGCCGTACGTACGTCTCCCGGTCCAGCTCCCGGACGTCGACGGACATCTGCAACTCCGCGGCCGGCAGCGGCGGGACGGACTCGCGCAGCAGTTCCAGCACCGTGTCGGCCAGTTCCCGCTTCACCTGCGCGGTGCGGCCGGACAGGACGCTGATCTGCACGTGGACCATGGCGTGGCCCGCCGAACCGTCGGCGATGTACGTCTCGTCGAGCCGGACGAAGCGGGTCTTGCAGCCCCCGGCGCGGCCGCCGGCGATCCGTACGAGGGCTTCGTGCAGGCCCTTGGCGAACAGGGGTCGGTCGAAGGTGTCGGCGACGTCGGCGGAGTACTCCACGATGCTGTGCGGCATGGCCCCGACCCTACCCGTGCCGCGTGCCCGCCCGGGGAGTACGGCACCCCCTGGGGCGGGCGGGGCGGATGAGGAGGTTCCCGCTGGTCAAAGCGGGCAGTTCACACGTGGTTAACACCTGGGCAACGGATGGGAAAGCCGCCGTTGGGACGCTGTGCTCCGGCCCGATCAGCGCGGCTCGGGGCCGCACCCGCGCTCACGTTCGTTAAGGATGGCGTCACCGTGACCTACAAGGCTGAGTACATCTGGATAGACGGCACCGCGCCGACGGCCAAGCTCCGCTCGAAGACGAGGATCCTCGCCGACAGCGCCGAGCTGCCGATCTGGGGCTTCGACGGCTCCAGCACCAACCAGGCCGAAGGTCACGCCTCGGACCGCGTACTCAAGCCGGTCGCCACCTTCGCCGACCCGATCCGCGGCGGCGACGACAAGCTCGTGCTGTGCGAGGTCTTCGACATCGACGGCACCCCGCACGAGTCCAACACCCGGGCCGCGCTGCGGGAGATCTCCGAGCGGTTCGCCGACCAGGAGTCGCTGTTCGGCATCGAGCAGGAGTACACCTTCTTCCAGGGCTCGCGCCCGCTCGGCTTCCCGGAGAACGGCTTCCCCGCGCCCCAGGGCGGCTACTACTGCGGCGTCGGCGCCGACGAGATCTTCGGCCGCCCGGTGGTGGAGAAGCACCTGGACAACTGCCTCGCCGCGGGCCTGGGCATCTCCGGCATCAACGCCGAGGTGATGCCGGGCCAGTGGGAGTTCCAGGTCGGCCCGCTCAGCCCGCTGGAAGTCTCCGACCACCTGTGGGTCGCGCGCTGGCTGCTCTACCGCACCGCCGAGGACTTCGGTATCTCCGCCACCCTCGACCCCAAGCCCGCCAAGGGCGACTGGAACGGCGCGGGCGCGCACACCAACTTCTCCACCAGGAAGATGCGCGAGAACTACGAGGCGATCATCGAGGCCGCGGAGGCGCTGGGCCGCGACGACAAGCCGCTGGAGCACATCAAGAACTACGGCTCCGGCGTCGAGCACCGCCTCACCGGCGCCCACGAGACCGCCCCGTGGAACGAGTACTGCTACGGCGTCTCCGACCGCGGCGCGTCGGTGCGTATCCCGTGGCAGGTCGAGGTGGACCAGAAGGGCTACATCGAGGACCGCCGTCCGAACGCGAACATCGACCCGTACGTGGTGACGCGGCTGATCGTGGACACTTGCGGCAGCGCGTTGGAGAAGGCCGGCCTGGTCTGAGACCGGGTCCGTACCACTCCGGCCCGCCAACGGGCGCCCCTGCCGAACCGGCGGGGGCGCCCTTGCCGTTGTCCCCCGGTGTCTCCTCGGGTGCGCCCTCACACTTTCGGGTGACGTCGCCGGGTGACCATCGCATCAACGGCTCGTTCGACACTGCGTGAAGACGCAAGCGGCATCCGAGACC
>NZ_JACEGK010000476.1:0-6200 GCF_056859195.1 Streptomyces sp. NH27 | reverse complement strand
CACCACCCCGGCGGGCACGTCCTCGACTCCCCAGGCCCCGACGGCAGTTGGCCCCGACCTGGCCAAGGGCGTCGGCTACCTGGTGAACGGCGACAACCTGGTCGACGGCCGCTACTACGAGTCGTCGCCGGGCTTCGCCGACTTCGGCATGACCATCGACGGCCTGTTCGCCCTGGCCGCGACCGGCGGCGCCGACGAGACCCTGGCCGCCATGTCCGACTTCCTCCAGCACGGCAAGGACGCCGGCGGCCGCGGCATCGACGCCTGGACGCTCGTCGGTACCTCCTACGCCCAGGGCGGCTCGCTCGCGAAGGAGGCGGTGGCGGCCGAGGTGCTCGGCGCCGACCCCCGCGCCTTCGGCGGCCACGACCTGATCGCGGCGCTCGACGCCACGATCTGCGCCAAGGCCGACACCTCGGGCGGCTGCGCGGCCGAGGGCGACTACGCCTACGCGACCTCGGTGTTCTCCCAGTCCCTGGGCGTCATCGCGCAGATCCGCGCCGGCGAGGCCGGCAAGGCGGCCGGCCCGATCGCCTGTCTGGAGAGCCTCCAGGACGCCGACGGGGCCTGGCCGAGCCTGATCCCGTCGGGCGCCGACCAGGACGCGGACAGCACCGCGATGGCGATGATGGCGCTGGACCTGGTGCCCGGTGACGCGACCGCGCAGGCCGTCGCGAAGGGCGCGGCCTGGCTGGCGGGCAAGCAACTGTCGAACGGCGGGTTCCACGGCGCGGCCGGCGACTCCGTCAACTCCGCGGCCCTCGCGGTCCAGGGGCTCGGCCTGGACCGTGCCGGCGGCGGGAAGTACACCGGGCAGATCGCCAAGGCCCGCGCGTTCCTGGCCGCCGAGCAGAACCCGGACGGCGGCTTCCGGGTCGCCTCGGACGCCGCCGGCCAGACCACGTCCGACCTGCGCGCCTCCACCCAGGCGGTCGGCGGCGCGGTCGGCACGTCCTTCGGCACGCTGCTGCGGGACCTGAACGACCAGAAGGCCGCGGCCGCGGGTGCCGCCTACCTCGTCGAGCAACTCGACGGCAGCGATCACCTGTCCAACGACTACGGCCCGGACTACGGCCTCACCGCCGACCTCTCGCTCGCGCTCGCCTCGACCGGCGGCCAGGACAAGGCGCTGACGAGGACCACGGGTTACCTCGCCGGTCACGTCGCGGAGTACGCCGACCCGGACGGCACGTCCGACTACCCGGGCCCCTACAGCGGCTCGGCGGCCAAACTCGCCCTGGTCGCCGAGGTGATGGCGCAGGACCCGCGGCACTTCGGCGGGTTCGACCTGCTCGCCACGCTCACCGGCCACGTGTGCACCGCGGCCACCGGCGACGGCGCGTGCACCGCGCCGGGGGACTTCTCCCAGGCGTACTCCACGGTCTCGCAGGCCCTCGGGGTGCTGGCACTGGCCCGCGGCGGTGTCACCCCGCCGGACAGCACGGTCGCCCGGCTGCTCCAACTCCAGTGCAAGGACGGCGGGTTCTCCTCCACCCTGATCGCCGCAGGCGCCGACTGCACCTCCGACACGGACACCACCGGGTACGCCGTGCAGGCGCTCACGCTCGTGCCGGGGCACGCCGACGCGGTCGCCGCGGCGCGCGCGTTCCTCGTCAAGGCGCAGCAGAGCAGCGGCGGTTACCAGGGGGCGGCCGGGGTCAGCGCCAACTCCACCGCCCTGGCGGTGCAGGCCCTGCTCGCCACCGACCGGATCCGCCCCGAACAGGCCCGCAGCGGGCAGGAGTTCCTGCGGTCGGCGCAGAACACCGACGGCGGGGTCCGGATCACCGCCGCCGCGGGCGACTCCGACGTCCGCTCCACCACGCAGGCCGTCCCGGCCCTCGCCGGCACCCCGCTGACCACGCTCACCCACGCCCTCGGCCCGATCGCGCCGAGCAGCGGCGGTGACAACGGCGGTGCGTCCAGCGGCTCGTCCGGCGGTTCCGGCTCCGGTTCCGGCGGTTCGTCCGGCGGTTCGTCCGGTGGCTCGCTCGCGGCGACCGGTACGGCGGCGCTCTCGCTGGCCGCCGCGGCCGGCATCCTGCTGGCCGTCGGCGCCGCGATGACGGCCCTGCGCCGCAGGTCCGCCACCGAGGGGAGGCACCAGTGAGGAAGCTCTTCACACGAACGCGTCGGGCGGCAGCCGGCCCCGGGATGCGGGAGCGGGTCGTACGGGTGGGGGCGGCGCTCGCGGTGCTGTGCGGGGCCGCGCTGACCGGGCTCGGGCCCGGGGCGGGTACGGCGGCGGCGAGCGCGTTGCCGATGAGCAAGTGCACGACGACCTCCGGGGTCGTGCTCGCGGTGGACTTCAGCCGCTGGGGCGGCCCGCTGCTGCGCTCGTGCGGGACCACGCCGACCACCGGCTACACCCTGCTCAACCAGGGCGGTTGGCAGAGCACGGGCACCCAGCACGACGGCCCGGGCTTCATCTGCCGGATCGGCTACGCCGGTTACCAGGCCGGCAAGCAGTACCCGACCAGCAAGGACGAGGCGTGCGCGCTGACGCCGCCGGCCACCGCGTACTGGTCGTACTGGCACGCCGATCCGGGGCAGAACAGTTGGTCCTACAGCCAGTTGGGCGCGATGAGCTACCACCCCAAGCCCGGCGGCGTCGATCTGTGGATCTTCGGCGCGACGAACGTCACGGGCACCCAGGGGCGGCCGACCTTCTCCCCGGACAGCGTGCGGGCGCACAACACCACGCCCGGGGGCGGCAGTTCGGGCTCGGGCGGAAGCAGCGGGAGCGGCGGCGGAAGCACCGGCGGGAGTGGTGGTGGCAGCGCCGGCGGGAGCGGCGGCAGGGCCAAGCCGACGGCGACCCATCAACCGTCCGCGTCGGGCGGCACGAAGAGCGGCGCCACGGCAGGCGCGAAGCCCGGCGGCAAGACCACCACCTCGCCGTCCGCGTCGAGCGGCACCCCGACCCCGACCACCACGGCCACCGCTAACCGTCCACTGCCCACGGCGCCCGGCACGACCACCGGCGCGGGCACCAGCATGTCGCCCACACTGTCGGTGGTGGTCGCCGACCCGACGGCCAACGCCCACCACTCCACCGGCTCCGTGCTGCCGGTCGCGATCACGGTCGGCGTGGTGGCCGTGATCGGCGGCGCGACCGTCGTACAGGTCCGGCGCCGCCGTCGGGCGGAGTAGCGCGGTGACCCGCAGCGCGGTGGTCCCCAGCATCGAGCGACCGCCGCCCGAGCCGCCCCAACCCGGCGGTTCCGGGCGGCGGTTGCCGCGCACCCTGCACCCGATCGCCTGGTGGATCTGGGGCATCGGCCTGGCCACCGCCGTCAGCCGGACCACCAATCCGCTGCTGCTCGGCCTGGTGCTGGCCGTGCTCGGCTACGTCGTCACCGAGCGCCGTACCGACGCGCCCTGGGCGAAGGGCTTCAAGTACTACCTGTGGCTCGCCCTGACGGTGATCGCGATCCGGGTGGCGTTCCGCTGCGTCTTCGCCTCCGGCATCACCCCGGCCGACCACATCATGTTCTCGCTGCCGCACATCCCGACTCCGCACTGGTACGCGGGAATCCAGCTCGGCGGCCCGGTCTCGCTGGAGGCCACCCTGTCCGCGGCCATCGACGGGCTGCGGCTGGCCTGCCTGCTGTGCTGCATCGGCGCCGCCAACACCCTCGCCAACCCCAAGCGCGCCCTACGCGTGTTGCCCGGCGCGCTGTACGAACTCGGCGTCGCCGTCACGGTGTCGATGAGCGTCGCACCCCACCTCGTGGAGAGCGTGCAGCGGGTGGCCCGCGCCCGCCGGCTGCGCGCGGACCGGGCCCGGGGGCTGCGCGCGCTGCGCAGCATCGTCATCCCGGTGCTGGAGGACGCGCTGGAGCGGTCGCTGTTCTTGGCCGCCGCGATGGACTCGCGCGGCTACGGCCGGGCCGGCACCGCCACCCGCGCCTCCCGCCGGGCGACCGGCGCGCTGATGCTGCTGGGCATGCTCGGCCTGTGCACCGGCGTCTACGGGCTGCTCGACGGCACCACCCCGCGCGCCCTCGGCCTGCCCGCGCTGCTGGTCGGCTCGCTGCTGTGCTGCGCCGGGCTCGCGCTCGGCGGCCGCCGGGTGCGCCGCACCAGCTACCGGCCCGACCCGTGGCGCGCCCCGGAGTGGGTGGTGGCCGGCTGCGGCTGCGCGACGGCCGTCGTGCTCTTCCTCACCGTCGGGTACAGCGCGAGCGACCTCAACCCGTCGCTGTATCCGCTGCGTTGGCCTTCGCTGCCACTGCTGCCCGCCGCCGCGGTGCTGCTCGCGGGCGTCGCCGCCTTCGCCGCGCCGCCACCCGCGCGCACCCCCGGCCGGGCGGCCGCGCCCAAGCCGGCGGCGAAGAGGACCGGGAAGCCCGAGCGCATCGGGAAACCCGAGCACACCGACAAGTCCGGGAAGCCCGAGCACACCGGGAAGCCCGGCAAGCCCGAACTCCCACCCCCGTCCGCCCCGGAAGACGACGACACCCCTCGCGAGGCCCTGCTGTGATCCGCTTCGACCAGGTCAGCGTCTGTTACGACGGCGCCGCCGCGCCCGTGCTGCGGGCGGTGGACCTGCGGATCGAGGAGGGCGAACTCTGCCTGGTGGTGGGCCGTACCGGCGCGGGCAAGTCCACGCTGCTCGGCACGATCAACGGCCTCGTGCCGCACTTCACCGGCGGCACCCTGGCCGGACGGGTCACCGTCGACGGCCGCGACACCGCGCAGCACCCGCCGCGTGAACTCGCCGACGTCGTCGGCGTGGTCGGCCAGGACCCGTCGGCCGGCTTCGTCACCGACACCGTGGAGGAGGAACTCGCCTACGCCATGGAGCAGTTGGCGATCCCCGCGGACGTGATGCGCAAGCGGGTGGAGGAGACGCTGGACCTGCTGGGCCTGGCCGACCTGCGGCACCGCGCGCTCTCCGAACTCTCCGGCGGCCAGCAGCAGCGCGTCGCGATCGGCTCCGTGCTCACCGCCCACCCCCGGGTCCTCGTGCTGGACGAGCCCACTTCCGCCCTCGATCCGACCGCCGCCGAGGACGTACTCGCCGCCGTCACCCGCCTCGTGCACGACCTCGGCGTGACCGTGGTGCTCGCCGAACACCGTTTGGAGCGGGTCGTGCAGTACGCCGACCGCGTCATCCACCTCACCGGCGACGGCACCGTCACCGACGGCCCGCCCGGCAGCGTCTTCCGCACCTCCACGGTGGCGCCCCCGGTGGTGGACCTGGGCCGCCTCGCGCGGTGGGACCCGCTGCCGCTGTCGGTACGCGACGCCCGCCGCGCCGCCGCACCGCTGCGCGAACGGCTCGCCCCGCTGCCGGTGCCGCCGCCACGCCCAACGACACGCGAGACGGGGGCCGTTGGGACGGAAGCCGTTGGGACGGAAGCCGTTGGGACGGAAGCCGTTGGGACGGAAGCCGTTGGGACGGAAGCCGTTGGGACGGGGGCCGTTGGCCGCGCCGCCGTGGAACCCGTCGCCCCGATCCTCACCGCGAAGGGCGTCGTGGTCCGCTACGGCGAGGTGATCGCCGTCCGCGAGGTGGACCTCGACCTTCGCCCCGGCCAGGTCACCGCGCTGATGGGCCGCAACGGCTCCGGCAAGTCCTCCCTGATGTGGGCGCTGCACGGCGCGGGTCCACGCCAGGCCGGCACCGTACAGGTCGGGTTCGGGGTCGGTGTCGGCCGGGCAGCCCCCGCCGGCACCGAGCCGGCCGCCGCCGCGCACCCGGCGCAGCTCGATGTGCCCCGACACGCCGAACAGCCCACGAAGCGCGGCTGGTTCGGCCGGCGCCGGGACCGTACCCCCGAACGGCGCGGCCCGATCGGCCTCGTCCCGCAGACCCCCACCGATCTGCTCTACCTGGAGACCGTCGGCGCCGAACTCGCCCAGGCCGACCGGGAGTCCGACACCGCGGCCACCCCCGTGGCCCGGACGATCCTCGACCGGCTCGCGCCTGGCATCGCCGACGGAGCCCACCCCCGCGACCTGTCCGAGGGCCAGAAACTCTCCCTGGTGCTGGCCATCCAGCTCACCACCGCGCCCTCGGTCGTCCTGCTCGACGAGCCCACCCGCGGGCTCGACTACCAGGCGAAGCGGGCCCTGATCCAGATCGTCGACACGCTCTCCGCCGAGGGCCGCAGCGTCGTGATCGCCACCCACGACGTCGAGTTCGTCGCAGCGAGCGCCGACCGGGTGATCGTCATGGCCGAGGGCGAGAT
>NZ_JACEGK010000475.1:0-6227 GCF_056859195.1 Streptomyces sp. NH27 | reverse complement strand
ACATAGGAGTTGGCGGCGACGGGCGTCGGTGCGATCGCCAACCCCCGGTAGCGGCCGGCGCCCCGCCGCCCCGGCCGGCCCCGGCCCGCGATCCGTCCGAACCCGGCCCGGCGGCCGTCGGCGGCCCCCACCCCCCCAGCCCGTCGGGAGGCGGTCCACCGCTCGGGCCCGCTCCGGTCCGCTCGGGCAGGTGACGGGGGGAAGGCACGAAGCCGCGCCCCCGGGTGGGGGCGCGGCTTCAGGGAGTGCGGCGGGGCGCGGTCAGAGCGCGGCGCCGAAGCCGACGCGGCGGGTCGCGGGCTCGCCGATCTCCACGTAGGCGAGGCGGTCGGCGGGGATCAGGACCTTGCGGCCGTGCTCGTCCGCCAGGCTCAGCAGCTTGCTGGTGCCGGACAGCGCTTCGGCGACGGCCGCTTCCACCTCGGCCGCCGACTGCGCGCTCTCGATGTTGATCTCGCGCGGCGCGTGCTGCACGCCGATCTTGACCTCCACGGCTTGGATACCTCCGATGGTCGGGCGGTGTGCGCGGTCGAATCGCGCCGTACGCAGCAAAGACTAGCCCCGCCTGACCGGCGGCACCTGCACGGCGAAAACGCCGTGAGCGAACAGTCGCGGGGCGGCGCGGGAAGAGCGCGTGAGGGGCCGGACGGCACGGTCCGGCCCCTCACGTCGTGGAATGAGTGTCAGCGCGCGTCCTCGGACCCCTGCTCGGGCCGGTGCTCGCCTTCGGCGCCGTGCAGCGGGAAACCGGCGATGCCGCGCCAGGCGAGCGAGGTCAGCAGCTGGACCGCGGTGTCGCGGGGTACCTCGCTGCCGCTGGCCAGCCAGTAGCGGGCCACCACCTGGGAGACGCCGCCGAGGCCGACCGCGAGCAGCATGGACTGCTCGGTGGGCAGCCCGGTGTCCTCGGCGATGACCTCGCTGATCGCCTCGGCGCACTGGAGCGCGACCTTGTCGACCCGCTCCCGCACCGCGGGCTCGTTGGTCAGGTCGGACTCGAAGACCAGCCGGAAGGCGCCGCCCTCGCCCTCGACGTAGGCGAAGTACGCGTCCATCGTCGCCTCGACGCGCTTCTTGTTGTCCGAGGTGGACGCCAGCGCCGTACGCACCGACTTGAGAAGCGACTCGCAGTGCTGGTCGAGCAGCGCGAGGTAGAGCTCGAGTTTGCCGGGGAAGTGCTGGTAGAGCACCGGCTTGCTGACCCCGGCCCGCTCGGCGATGTCGTCCATGGCGGCGGAGTGGTAGCCCTGTGCGACGAACACCTCCTGGGCCGCGCCCAGCAGCTGCTCGCGCCGGGCCCTGCGGGGCAGGCGGGTGCCACGCGGCCGTGCCGCCTGAGTCTGCTCGATGGCTGTCACGCCGCCTCCCAGTTCTGGTGGTGAAGGTACGGATGAGCACCGCGATGGCCATCGTACTTTTCAGTAACGACCCTGCGCGCCGTGCGGACGGACATTCTCACTTCCTGGGACCTGCGGGCGGAAGCCGCGACGGGTCCCGCGGGTGTCCGGCCGCCCCGCCGCGGTCGCCGGTACGGGCCGGGGCGGGCACCGTCAGCGGTAGTCGTCCTCGTCGCGGGTGACCGTACGACGCTGCTCGGCCGCGTCCACCGGGTCGGCCTCGGTGGCCTGGTCGGCGGGGCGGGCGGTGATCTGCTCGTCGCGCTGCTGGAGAAGTTCGGTGTGCTGCTCGGCGGTGTCCGCCTCGGGTGCTTCCAGGCCGAGGCCGTCGGTGTTCCGAGCGGCCTCGGCGGCCTCCGCCTCGTCCATCTCGCCGATCCCGTCCCGCTCGTCCCTCTCGTCCGTCGCGTCGGACTCGTCCGGCTCGGCGAGCCGGCCGGCGGCGCCCGTCCCCCCGGCGGCGCCCTTCGGGGTGCTACCGGTCCTGCCGGTCTGGTCGGACATTGCCCCTCCTTGTGCCGGAACGCGCGCTTCCCCCACCTTCGAGCCTAGGAGCAGGCGCGCGCATGTGCAGTGCGGGATGGCGGCTTTCCGCCCCTGCCTGTCACTTCCGACCGCTTGTGGCGGCGAACACGCGGGCATTGACGTGATCGTCTCGTAATATTGCCGCATGCCCTCGAGTGATCATCCCCGCGCGGCCGTGGCACCGGCGGCCGTACCACCGGAGGGGCCGCATCTGGCGGCCGGTGAGAAGGTGCGGACCGTGGGGCTGCCCGGGCTCAGCCTGGTGGTCCGGTCGCGTGCCGAAGGCGCCCCGGAGCCCGCGCTGTGCGTGCACGGCCTAGGCGGCTCGTCGCAGAACTGGTCCGCGCTGATGGCCCGGCTCGCCGACGTGGTCACCGCGGAAGCCCCGGACCTGCCCGGATTCGGCCATTCCCCGCCGCCGGACGACGGCAACTACTCGATTCCCGGGCACGCCAGGGCCGTGATCCGGCTGCTGGACGCGGACGGGCGCGGCCCGGTCCACCTGTTCGGCAACTCCATGGGCGGCGCGGTCGCGGTCAAGGTCGCCGCCGCCCGGCCCGATCTGGTGCGCACCCTCACCCTGATCTCGCCCGCGCTCCCGGAGCTCCCGCCGCAGACCACCGCCTGGCCCACCGCGCTCGCCGCGGCCCCCGGCGCGATCCGGCTCTACAGCCGGCTGACCCGGGACTGGACCCCGGAGCGCCGCACCGCCGCCCTGCTGTCGCTCTGCTACGGCGACCCGGGGGTGGTCGACGCGCAGGCCCGCGAGAACGCCGCGGTCGAGTACGACCGGCGGCTGGGCCTGCCGTACTTCTGGGACTCGATGGTCCGCTCCACCCGCGGGATCGTCGACGCCTACACGCTCGGCGGGCAGCACGCGCTGTGGCGCCAGGCGGAGCGGGTGCTCGCGCCGACCTTGCTGGTCTACGGCGGGCGCGACAAGCTGGTGTCGGTGAAGTCCGCCCGCCGCGCGGCCCGCGCCTTCCGCGATCGGCGGTTGCTGATCATTCCCGGCAGCGGGCACGTGGCGATGATGGAGCACCCGGTGCTGGTCGACCGGGCCTTCCGTGACCTGCTGTCCGACGTCGCCGCGCGCGAGCACGACACCGGCGGTCCGCGGTGGCTCGACGGCCCGGCGGGTGCGGGCATGGGCATGGGCACGGGTCCGAGTACCGACGCGGCGACCAGGAGCTGATCGAGGGCGTGGGGAAACACAGCGCGACAGACGGGCAGGACGACCGGGACAGCCAGGAGCACCGGGACAGCCAGGATCCCTGGAACCAGCGGATACCCGACTCCGGCGGCTTCGTGAGCGGCGGCCCGATCCCCCCGGCCACCCCCGGCACCGGACGGCGTCGCCGCGGCCCCGCCGAGGACGGCGACTACTTCGCGCCGCTGATGCCGTACGACCCGGACGACCCGCAAGAACCCCGCAGTCCGGCCGCGCCGCTGATGCCGTACGACCCGGACGACGCGCCCGGCTTCCACCCCGAGCACTCCGATCGGCCTGAGCACCCCGATCACCCCGAGCACCCCGAGCACAATGCCTGGGGCACTCCCGGCGCCTGGTCGGCCGCCCGGTCCGGCCGTCGCGACCTGCCGTTCGACCCGGTCGAGGAGTGGGCCGCGGACTGGGCGCCGTACGACACCGCGTCCGCGCTCAGCTCGCCCGCCGCCCACGGTTCGCTTCCCCGGCACGGCCAGGTGGGGCGCGTGATGCCGCGGCCCCGGCAGGAGTTCGTGGACGCCTTCGACGAGCCGCCGCCCCCGCGCCTCGCGTCGCACTCGCCGCCCGGCACCGCCACGCCCGGCGCCGACGGCGGCAGCGGCACCACCGGCAGCACCGGCTCCGCCACCCCCGCCGCAGCCGGCAGCCCCGGCGCCGGCAGCCGCGGCAGGACCCGCGCCCTCACCGGTGTCGTCGCCGCCACCGCGCTGGCCGCGATCGCGGTGCTGGCCGGCACCCAACTGCACCGCGGCCACCACCGCCCCGAGGACGACGCCGCCTCGAGCGGCGACTCCGGCCCGTCGGCGGAAGAAGGGCCCGCGGCGCCGTCCACCGTGCCCGCGGCGCCCGCCACCGCCACCCCCGCCTCGCACGACGAGCAGATGGCCAGGCAGTATCCGCTGGACCCGCACCTCAGCCTCTCCGGCGCCTTCACCACCGTGTCGGGTCACCAGGCCGCGCCCGGCAAGGGCAAGGTGATGCGCTTCCGGGTCGACGTCGAGAAGGGACTGGACCTCGACCCCCGGCTCTTCTCCGACGCCGTCTTCACCACCCTGAACGACCACCGCAGTTGGGGTCACGGCGGCACGATGACCTTCGAACGGGTCTCCTCCGGCCCCGCCGACATCGTCGTCACCCTCGCCAGCCCCGGCACCACCGCCAAGTGGTGCGCGAAGTCCGGCCTCGACACCACGGTCGACAACGTTTCCTGCGACGCCGCGTCCACCCCGCGCACCATGATCAACGCGTATCGCTGGGCCCAGGGAGCCGCCACCTACGGCCCGGCCCGTATGCACGCCTACCGCCAGATGCTGGTCAACCACGAGATCGGCCACCGTCTCGGCCACAACCACGTCGGCTGCCCCCGCCAGGGCGCGCCCGCCCCGGTGATGATGCAGCAGACCAAGTTCCTGTCCCTCGACGGCGGGCCCACCTGCGCCCCCAACCCCTGGCCGTTCCCGTAGCCGACGGCGCGAAAGCCGGGTAAACGGCGATCGTGCGCGGAAGTTACGCCCCTTCACCCCTTTTGGTGGCAGCACGGACAACCGTCCGCCGAAGCACCGTTGTCCCGGCATAGCGTGCTTCGCGCCGGACGGGCACAGCCGTCGCACCATCGAACCGCGCAGCACCCCGACCCGGCAGCGACCGTACATCCGGCACGCCGAGAGGGGGCGCACTCGTGCGCATCGCACTGCTCACCGAGGGTGGTTACCCGTATGCGCGAGGTGAAGGAGGTGCGTGGTGCGACCGCCTGGTGCGCGGTCTCGCGCACCACGAATTCGATGTGTACGCGCTCAGCAGATCGCCGCGGACCGAGGCCGGGGGCCGGGTGGAGCCGCCCCCGCCGGTCAAGCGGGTCAGGGCCGAGCGGCTGTGGGGCGAGCCGCCGGCCCCGGTGCGCAGCGGCGGCCGGGCCGAACGGAAGGCCAGGCGGGCCGCGTTCCGCTGGCACTTCGGGGACCTGGCCGCCGCGCTCGCGGGCGCCGCGGACCGCACCGACCGGCGCCGCCCGGCGCGCGGCCGCGACCGTGCCGACCGGTTCGCCGCGGGGCTGTACGGCCTCGCCGAACTGGCCGCGGAGCACGGCGGACTGCCCGAGCTGATCCGGAGCGAGGACGCCCTCACCGCCCTGGAGACGGCCTGCCACGCACCCGGCGTACGCCCCCTGCTCGGGGACATCGGCGTCACCGAACTCCTCGCGGTGGCCGCACTGCTGGAACACCAGCTGCGCCCGCTGTCGCTGCCCTGGTACGGCCCCGGCGAGCTGGGGTCGGCCGACGTGTGCCATGCCGTCTCCGGCGGCCCCGCCACCTTGCCCGGGCTGCTGGCCAAACGCTTCTGCGGCACGCCGCTGATCGTCACCGAGTACACGGTGCGGGTACGGGAGGCGCTGCTCGCGCACCGCGCGGCCGGGCTGACCCCGGCGGTACGCGTCCTGCTCGGCGACTACCACCGGCTGCTGGCCGGCGAGTCCTACCGGCAGGCCGCGCTCATCACGCCCGGCTCGACCCATGTGCGCCGCTGGCAGGAGCAGTGCGGCGCGGCCGCCGACCGTATCCGCACCGTCCACCCGGGCATCGACGCCGGGCGCTTCGCCCGGGCGGGAGAGGAGTCCGAGGAGGAGGCGCGGCGGCCCGCCGTGCGGGCCGAGCCCACGGTCGTCTGGGTGGGGCGGGCCGACCCCGCGAAGGACCTGATCGCGCTGCTGCACGCCTTCCACGCGATACGCGCGCAGCAGCCACAGGCCCGGCTGCGGGTCTTCCACGCCCCCGTCACCGACGAGCGCTGCGCCGGGTACCTCGGGCACTGCCGGAGCCTGGCCGCGCAGCTCTTCCCCGACGAGGCGGCCCACCCGCACGCCGTCGGCGAGAGCCCGGTCACCTTCGAGGAGATCGGGTCCCCTGGTGCGCCCGAACCCGCGGACGCCTACGCGGCGGGCGACGTGGTGCTGCTCAGCAGCAGCGCGGAGGGCTTCCCGCTCAACCTGGTCGAGGCGATGTTCTGCGGTCGCCCGACGGTCTCCACGGACGTCGGCGCCGTACGCGAAGTGATCGGCGGCACCGGGCTGATCGTCCCCC
>NZ_JACEGK010000474.1:0-6234 GCF_056859195.1 Streptomyces sp. NH27 | reverse complement strand
GCCGTGGCGACTCCCGCGGCCCCGCCCGAACCCGAGCCCGGGCCTGCACCCGAAACCACGCTCGCACCCGCACCCGCACCCAGACCCGCACCCGAACCCGCACCCGCACCCGTCGCCGCGTCGTGCACATTCACCGTCGTCATGACGTACTCACCGCCACCTTGTCCTTCTCCGTCTCGGGCGTCATCAGCGCCGACGCCGTACGTTCCGCCGTACCGCGCGCCCAGCGGCCGGTGGTGAGGACACCGAGCACCAGTACGGCACCGCCGCATCCGGCGATGATCCACCATGCTCCTGCGTGCAGGCCCGCGGCGAGCGCCGCACCCAGGACCGCGACGCCGAGCGCCTGGCCGACCTGGCGGCTGGTGGACGCGACCGCGGCGGCCACCCCGGCCTGGGCGCGGGGCATGCCGGACACCGCGGTGTTGGTGATCGGCGCGTTGATCAGGCCGAAGCCGATGCCGAACAGGACGTACGCGGTGAACAGTTTGGCATTGCTCGCCTCCGCGTCGAACCCGGCGAAGAGCACGCCGCTGGCGGTCATCGTGATCCCGGCGAGCACCAGCGGCAGCCGCGGCCCGCGGGCGCCGACCAGCCGGCCGGACAGCGGCGCGAAGACCAGGCACATCACGGCCATCGGCACCATGTAGAGGCCGGCGTCGAGCGCGGACAGGCCCCGGGTGTTTTGCAGGTAGAGGGTGTTGAGGAAGAGGAACCCGCCCAGCGCGGCGAAGCCGCAGACCGCGATGAGGGTGGCGCCGCCGAACGGGACGCTGCGGAAGAAGCGCACGTCGATCAGCGGGTCGAACCGGCGCCGCTCGTACCCGGCCAGCGCCGCGATCGCGGCCGCGGCGACCACGAAGCAGCCGACGATCAGCGGCGAGCCCCAGCCCGCGCCGGTGCCCTCGATGATCCCGTAGGTGAGGCTGCCGAGCAGCGCGATCACCAGCACCTGGCCGACCGGGTCGATCCGGCGGGGCCGCGGGGCGCGCGACTCGGGCACGAAGCGGGCGGTCAGCAGCAGCGCGGCCACCCCGACCGGCAGGTTGATCCAGAAGATCGAGCGCCAGCCGACGGACTCCACCAGCGCACCGCCGATGATCGGACCGGCCGCCATGCTGATGCCGATCACGCCGCCCCACACGCCGATCGCCTTGGCGCGCTCCTTGGCGTCGTCGAAGGTGTTGGTGATGATCGACATCGCCACCGGGTTGAGCATCGAGCCGCCGACCGCCTGCAACATGCGGAAGACGATCAGCCAGCTGAGGCCGGGGGCGAGGCTGCACAGCGCCGATCCGATGGTGAACACGACCAGGCCGACCTGGAAGATCCGTTTGCGCCCGATCCGGTCCGCGGTGGACCCGGACAGCAGCAGCAGCGACGCGATCACCACCAGGTAGGCGTCGATCGTCCATTGCAGGCCGGAGAGCGAGGCGTGGAAGTCCCGCTGCATCGATGGCAGCGCGACGTTCAGGATCGTGTTGTCCAGGCTGACGATCAGCAGGCTCATGCAACAGATCGCCAGGATCAGCATCCGGCGCCGGTGGGTCAGTTCGGGCATGCCGTCGCGTCCCCGCCCTCTCATCACTTGTACAAACAGAATTATTACTACTGTACAACCGAATTCATTACTGTCGTACAACCGTTTTCGGTGACCGCTCCGCCGGTACGGGACAATGGCGGCATGACCGCTGACGCCACCCTGGCCCCGCCCGCGACGGGCACCTCGGCCCCGCCCGCGACCGGCGCACTCCGGATCGGCCCGCACACCGTGTGGCCGCCGGTCGTACTCGCCCCCATGGCGGGCATCACCAACGCACCCTTTCGCACGCTGTGCCGGGAGTTCTCGGGCGGCCAGGGGCTGTTCGTCAGCGAGATGATCACCACCCGGGCGCTGGTCGAGCGCAACGAGAAGACCATGCAGCTGATCCACTTCGACGCCGCCGAGACGCCGCGCTCCATCCAGCTCTACGGGGTGGACCCGGCGACCGTCGGCAAGGCGGTGCGGATGATCGTGGCCGAGGACCTCGCCGACCACATCGACCTCAACTTCGGCTGCCCCGTGCCGAAGGTCACCCGCAAGGGCGGCGGCTCGGCCCTGCCCTTCAAACGCAACCTGCTGCGGGCGATCCTGCGCGAGGCGGTCGGCAGCGCGGCCGACCTGCCGGTCACCATCAAGATGCGCAAGGGCATCGACGACGACCACCTCACCTACCTCGACGCCGGCCGGATCGCCGTCGAGGAGGGCGTCACCGCGGTCGCGCTGCACGGCCGCACCGCCGCGCAGCACTACGGCGGCACCGCCGACTGGGACGCCATCGCCCGGCTCAAGGAGCACGTCCCGGAGATCCCCGTACTCGGCAACGGCGACATCTGGTGCGCGGACGACGCGGTGCGGATGATGCGCGAGACCGGGTGCGACGGCGTGGTGGTCGGGCGCGGCTGCCTGGGGCGCCCCTGGCTCTTCGGCGACCTCGTGGCCGCGCTCGCCTCCGGCGGGGCGGGCGAAGGCGGCGCCCCGGCCACGCCCGGTTTCGGGCAGGTCGCCGCGGTCATGCTGCGGCACGCCGAACTCCTCGGGCAGTGGATCGGCGACGAGACGCGCGGCGTGGTCGACTTCCGTAAGCATGTGCCCTGGTACACCAAGGGGTTCGCGGTCGGCTCCGACGTCCGGCGTGCCCTTGCCACGGCGTCCTCGCTGGCCGAACTCGCCGGGCTGCTCGGGTCGTTGGACCAGACGCAGTCGTGGCCGGCCCACGCGGACGGGCCGCGCGGCCGCACCGCCCCCGGCAAGCGGGTCGTCCTGCCGGACGGCTGGCTGAACGACCCCTTCGAGTGCGCGGTCCTCACGGAGGACGCGGAGGCGGCCACGTCAGGGGGCTGACCCGGGGCGCCGGGTGCCCGCCGGCCGTCGTCGTGGCGGCCGTCGCCGCCGATCCGACGGGGCAGTTGCTGTCGCCTCCGGGCCGCCGCAGGCGGATTGACGGCCGACCGCCCGCCGATCGACGGCCGGTCGAGCGTCGACCGACGGCCGGTCGAGCGTCGACCGACGGCCGGTCGAGCGTCGACCGACGGCCAGTTGACGGCCGGTCGAGCGCTGCTCGTGTACCTACCCCACGCCCCCCTGCGGCGCCGTATACCTTCTACGTCCGAAGCATGAGACGAGGCGCCCGACGCACGCGTGAGTTGGCCCACACCTGATGCCACATTCGCTCAAATGAGCGCACATCAGAGCACCCTACTTCTCGAATGCTCGACACTGAGCGCCACCCCGGCTTCGTACACCCACCCACCGCACCCGTCACCGTGCGTGCGCGAATCGCCCGTCGCGCCTCGCACTGCGACGTCTTCCGTTCGACTCGTGAACATACGACTCGACCCCGCCGACCGGCCGCGCGCTTTGGATTAGACGGCAGACGAGCGGTTACACCCGTGTGTCGTGGTGATGGACATACTTGGACACCTTCGAGATGGGTACGCTCCCCGCCGTCAGGGCATCCAGGACGCGAGGAGTCAACGGACCCGTGTCGACAAGTGAGAAGAAGCGCAAGTACGTCTACGACTTCACTGAGGGCAACAAGGATCTCAAGGACCTACTCGGCGGGAAGGGTGCGAACCTCGCCGAGATGACCAACCTCGGTCTGCCCGTCCCTCCGGGCTTCACCATCACCACCGAGGCATGCAAGGTCTACCTGGAGTCCGGTGCGGAACCGGCCGCGCTCCGCGACGAGGTGAGTGCGCACCTCGACGCGCTGGAGCAGCGGATGGGCCGCACACTCGGCCAGCAGGACAACCCGCTGCTGGTGTCGGTGCGTTCCGGGGCGAAGTTCTCCATGCCCGGGATGATGGACACCGTCCTGAACATCGGGCTGTCGGACGCGTCGGTGGCCGGACTGGCCGCGCAGGCGGGCGGCGACGAGCGGTTCGCCTGGGACTCCTACCGGCGCCTGGTGCAGATGTTCGGCAAGACCGTGCTCGGGGTGGACGGCGACCTCTTCGAGGACGCGCTGGAGGAGGCGAAGCGGGCCAAGGGCGCCGCCAGCGACCTCGGGCTGGACGCCGCCGACCTGCGGCAACTCGTCGACGACTTCAAGGCGATCGTCGCGAAGCAGGCCGGACGGGACTTCCCGCAGGAGCCGCGCGAACAGATGGACCTGGCGATCCGGGCGGTCTTCGACTCCTGGAACACCGAGCGGGCCAAGCTCTACCGCCGCCAGGAGCGCATCCCCGGCGATCTGGGCACCGCCGTCAACGTCTGCTCGATGGTCTTCGGCAACCTCGGCCCCGACTCCGGCACCGGGGTGGCCTTCACCCGCGACCCGGCCAGCGGCCAGCAGGGCGTCTACGGCGACTACCTGCAAAACGCCCAGGGCGAGGACGTGGTGGCCGGCATCCGCAACACCGTGCCGCTCGCCGACCTGGAGACGATCGACAAGGCGTCGTACGACCAGCTCATGAAGATCATGGAGACGCTGGAGACGCACTACAAGGACCTGTGCGACATCGAGTTCACCATCGAGCGCGGGCACTTGTGGATGCTCCAGACCCGGGTCGGCAAGCGGACCGCGGCCGCCGCCTTCCGGATCGCCACCCAACTGGTGGACCAGGGGCTGATCGACGAGGCCGAGGCGCTGCAACGGGTCAACGGGGCGCAGCTCGCCCAGTTGATGTTCCCCCGGTTCGAGGACTCCGCGACCGTCGGCGCCAAGTTCCAGCGGATCGGCTGGGGCATCGCCGCCTCGCCGGGCGCGGCCGTCGGGAAGGCGGTCTTCGACTCGTACACCGCCGTGAAGTGGTCGCGGTCCGGCGAGCGGGTCATCCTGATCCGGCGCGAGACCAACCCGGACGACCTCAACGGCATGATCGCCGCCGAGGGCATCCTCACCTCGCGCGGCGGCAAGACCTCGCACGCGGCCGTGGTGGCGCGCGGGATGGGCAAGACCTGCGTGTGCGGGGCGGAGGAGTTGGAGGTCGACACCAAGCGGCGCCGGCTGACCGCACCCGGTGGCGTGGTGATAGAGGAGGGCGACCTCATCTCGATCGACGGGTCCTCCGGGAAGGTGTACGTCGGCGAGGTACCGGTGGTGCCGTCGCCGGTGGTCGAGTACTTCGAGGGCCGGATGCACGCCGGCGCCGACGAGGCCGACGAACTCGTGCAGGCGGTGCACCGGGTGATGGCGTACGCCGACCGGGTGCGGCGGCTGCGGGTGCGGGCGAACGCCGACAACGCCGAAGACGCCGCGCGTGCACGGCGGTTCGGCGCGCAGGGCATCGGGCTGTGCCGCACCGAGCACATGTTCCTGGGCGAGCGGCGGGAGTTGGTGGAACGGCTGGTGCTGGCCGACACCGAAGCCGAGCGGGAGGAGGCGCTGGGCGCGCTACTGCCGCTGCAGAAGGCCGACTTCGTGGAGCTGTTCGAGGCGATGGACGGACTGCCGGTCACCGTACGGCTGTTGGACCCGCCGCTGCACGAATTCCTGCCCGACATCACGGAGTTGTCGGTACGGGTCGCGCTCGCCGAGGCCCGCGAGGACGAGAACGAGAACGACCTGCGACTGCTCCAGGCCGTACACAAGCTGCACGAGCAGAACCCGATGCTGGGACTGCGCGGGGTGCGGCTCGGCCTGGTCATCCCCGGGCTGTTCGCGATGCAGGTGCGCGCGATCGCCGAGGCCGCCGCGCACCGCCGCTCGGTCAAGGGCGATCCGCGCCCGGAGATCATGGTCCCGCTGGTCGGCACCGTGCAGGAGTTGGAGATCGTCCGGGACGAGGCCGACGCGGTGATCGCCGAGGTCGAGGCGGCCACCGGCACGAAACTCAAGCTCTCCATCGGCACCATGATCGAGCTGCCCCGGGCCGCGCTGACCGCCGGTCAGATCGCCGAGGCCGCCGAGTTCTTCTCGTTCGGCACCAATGACCTCACCCAGACGGTGTGGGGTTTCTCCCGCGACGACGTGGAGGCGTCGTTCTTCACCGCCTACCTGGAGAAGGGCATCTTCGGGGTCTCCCCGTTCGAGACGATCGACGCCGACGGCGTGGGCGCGCTGGTCCGCTCCGCCGCCGAGGCGGGCCGCGCGGTACGCCCCGACCTCAAACTCGGCGTCTGCGGCGAGCACGGCGGCGACCCGGAGTCGGTGCACTTCTTCCACCGGGTCGGCCTCGACTATGTCTCCTGCTCGCCGTTCCGCATCCCCGTCGCCCGTCTCGAAGCGGGCCGGGCGGCGGCCCGTTGAC
>NZ_JACEGK010000473.1:0-6237 GCF_056859195.1 Streptomyces sp. NH27 | reverse complement strand
CTCCGGGGGCGGCTACCAGGACCCGTACTACGGCGGCGGCGACCCCGGGCACACCGTGATCCAGGGTTCGGTGGTTCCCCCGGCCCCCGAGACCGCGACCGGCGCCGGCGGCTACCCGCCGCCGCCCGCGTACCAGGCCGGCTACGCGGCCATGGGCGCCGCGCCCGTCCCGCACCGGCGCCGCAGGATGAGCCGGCCGTTCGCGCTCGCCGCGGCGGTGGCGCTGGCCGCGGGCGTGATCGGCGGCGGCGCCGGCGCGCTGATCGGGCACGCGACCGACGACTCCGGCAACAGCGTGGCGTCCGCCGCCGCGGTCAACGCCTCCGCCGTGGACGGCAGCGTGGCCGGCGTGTACAAGGCGGTCAACCCGAGCGTGGTGGAGATCAACGCGACCCTCAGCGACGGCAAGTCGACCGGCGCGGGCGTCATCATCACCTCCAACGGCCAGATCGTCACCAACAACCACGTGATCGCGGGCGCCGAGAGCATCTCGGTCGGCTACAGCAACGGCAAGACCGCGTCCGCGTCGGTGGTCGGCACCGACGCGAAGAAGGACCTCGCGCTGATCAAGGTGAACGGCGCGAGCGGGCTGCCCGCGGCGGTCCTCGGCGACTCCTCCGGGCTCGCGGTCGGCGACCAGGTCGTGGCGATCGGCTCGCCCGAGGGCCTCAGCGACACCGTGACCAGCGGAATCGTCTCCTCGCTCAACCGCGATGTGACCGTGCCGGTCGAGGAGGGCCAGAGCCAGAGCCAAGGCCAGGGCCAGGGCCAGCAGGGCTACGGCTACGGCGGCGGCAGCGGGGGCGGCAGCGACCAGTGGCCGTTCTCCTTCGGCGGCAACCAGTACAACGGCAGCACCGGCAACAGCACGACCACGTACAAGGCGATCCAGACCGACGCGTCGCTCAACCCGGGCAACTCCGGGGGTGCGCTGATCAACATGAGCGGGCAGATCATCGGCATCAACTCGGCGATGTACTCCAGCTCCTCCGACAGCAGCTCCTCCTCGTCGAGCGCCGGCAGCGTGGGGCTCGGGTTCGCGATCCCGATCAACACGGTGAAGTCCGACCTGACGCACCTGCGGGCCGGCGGGGACCAGAGCTGAGTGGGTGCTCGCCGTGGCCGCCGGACCGTCCCCCGGTGGCCGGTCGCCCGCACGGTTCTCCCCCTGGCTTCGCCTGGGTGGGGGTGCCCCCGGCGAAGCCAGGGGGAGTGCCCCCGCACCCTTGGGCAGGTGCGGCTCCTCGCGAAACGAGGGCCACCACCCTGCGGGCGCGGGGAAACTGAGGGCGACATGCGACGCTGGGGACATCCAAGACGGGTCATGAGGTAGGAAACGGATGAGCAACGGGGAGAGCGGCGAGGCGCCCGCGCGGGTGCTGATCGTGGACGACGAGCCGGCCGTACGGGAGGCGCTGCGCCGCAGCCTGGCGTTCGAGGGGTACGACACCGCGCTGGCCGCCGACGGGCTCGCCGCGCTGGAGCAGGCGGACAGCTACCGCCCCGACGCGATCGTGCTGGACGTGCTGATGCCGCGGATGGACGGTCTGACCACGGCACGGCGGCTGCGGTCGAGCGGTGTGACCACGCCGATCCTGATGCTCACCGCACGGGACACCGTCGGCGACCGCGTCACCGGCCTGGACGCGGGCGCGGACGACTACCTCGTCAAGCCGTTCGAGCTGGACGAGTTGCTCGCCCGGCTGCGCGCGCTGCTGCGCCGCAGTTCGTACGCGACCGCGCACGGCCAGGCCGACGACGCCGCCCCGAACGCGCTCACCTTCGCCGACCTGCGGATGGACACGGCCACCCGCGAGGTCACCCGGGCCGGGCAGCAGGTGGAGCTGACCCGCACCGAGTACACGCTGCTCGAACTGTTCCTGACCCACCCGCGCCAGGTGCTGACCCGGGAGCAGATCCTCAAGTCGGTGTGGGGCTTCGACTTCGAGCCGTCCTCCAACTCGCTCGACGTGTACGTGATGTACCTGCGCCGCAAGACCGAGGCCGGCGGCATGCCGCGGCTGGTGCACACCGTGCGCGGCGTCGGCTACGTGCTGCGCGCCCTCGACGGCGGGCACGCGTGAACCGCCTTCCCCTGCGTTCCCGGCTCACCATCCTGACGGCGGCCGCGGTGCTCGTCGCGGTCGCGCTGGCCGCGCTGGCCTGCTGGCTGATCACGCGGAACGAGCTGAACTCGCAGCTCGACAAGTCCCTGGACCAGGGGCAGGAACTCGCGTTGCAGCAGCTACGGGCCCACCCGCGGGTGACCTGCGGGGACCAGGCATCCAGCACGAGTTCGGGTAGTGACCAGTTCGGGATCAACCCCTCGAACATCCTGGCGCAGCTCGTGCTCGCCGACGGCACGGTCTGCTCGGTCACCGGTTCGGGCACCTTCCCGACCACCGGCGCCGACCGGGCCCAGGTGCTCCCGCCCGGTGTCCCGCCCAGGTCGGTGACGCACACCGTGCGGGTCGACGGCCACGACTTCCGGGTGCGCACCACCAGCACCGGCCGGACGCTGCAGATCTCCGACGGGAGCTACCAGCCCTTCGCCCTGTCCGTCGCCCGCCCGCTCAGCGACGTCACCGGTCCGCTCACCACCCTCGCCTGGGTGCTGCTCGCCGTCACCGGGATCGGTGCGGTCGGCGCGGCCAGCGCGGGTCTGCTCATCGCGCAGACCGGGCTGCGGCCCGTGGACACCCTCACCCAGACCGTGGAACACATCGCGCGGACCGAGGATCTGAACGTCCGTATCCCGGTCGAGGGGCAGGACGAGATCGCCCGGCTGTCCGCGTCGTTCAACTCGATGACGGCCGCGCTGGCGTCGTCGCGGGACCGTCAGCAGCAGCTCATCGCGGACGCGGGGCACGAGCTGCGGACGCCGCTGACCAGCCTGCGGACGAACATCGAGCTGCTGGAGCGCAGCGAGGCGACCGGGCGGCCGATCCCGCCGGAGGACCGCAAGGCGCTGCTGGCGTCGGTGAAGGCGCAGATGACGGAGCTGGCCTCGCTGATCGGGGACCTCCAGGAGCTGTCCCGGCCGGACGCGGGGCCGACGCTCCAGGTGGTGGCGCTGCACGAGGTGACGGAGACGGCGCTGGCCCGGGCCCGGCTGCGCGGCCCCGACCTGAAGATCGTCGCGGACGTGGCGCCGTGGTTCGTCCGCTCGGAGGCGGCCGGGCTGGAGCGGGCGATCGTGAACCTGATGGACAACGCGGTGAAGTTCTCCCCGCCCGGCGGGGAGATCGAAGTACGGCTGCGCGGCGGACTGCTGACGGTGCGGGACCACGGCCCGGGCATTCCGGCGGAGGACCTGCCGCACGTGTTCGAGCGGTTCTGGCGCTCGCCGTCGGCACGGTCACTGCCGGGCAGCGGCCTGGGGCTGTCGATCGTGGCCCGCACCGCGCAGCAGGCCGGCGGCGAGGTGTCGCTCTCCCCGGCACCGGGCGGCGGCACGCTGGCGGCGCTGCGGCTGCCAGGCGCACCGACGGCTCCGCCGGACCTCCCGCCGGACTCCAGGCCGCCCGGCTCCAGGCCGCCCGATGCCCCGCCGTCCAATTACCCGCCGTCCAGCGGGATTTGAGGCACCGCCGGGGGCGCGGCGCCCCCATGAGCCAGTCTCACCATTCGGAATACTCTGTCTCACCCTTCGGCGAGCCGACATAGTTGGGTGCACCACCTACCGAGGAGGTGCACCCCATGCGCCGCTGGCTGATGCTGGCCCTGGGAACCGCGGCCCAAACGGCCGCCTGCGCGTTCGTCTACGGCATCCCGTACCTCGCCGACAGCCTGCGCAAGCAGGAGCACCTGTCGCTGACCGAGGTCGGCCTGCTCGTCGCGGCGCCCACCACCGGCCTCGTGCTCGCCCTGTACCTGTGGGGCGCCGCGGCCGACCGCTGGGGCGAGCGGGTGGTGATCGCCTGCGGCCTGGGGCTGGCCGCGGGCTCCCTCGCGCTGGCCGCGTGGGCCGCGCACGGCACGCTCGCCCTGGGGTTGCTGCTGGTGCTGGCCGGCGCCGCGGGCGCCTCGGTGTACTCCGCCAGCGGCCGGCTGGTGATGGGCTGGTTCGCCGCGAAGGAACGCGGCCTGGCGATGGGCATCCGGCAGACGTCGACACCGCTGGGCATGGGCGTGGCCGCGCTGGCGATGCCGCCGCTGTCGGACGCGCACGGCCTGCCCGGCGCGATCGGCTTCCTCGCGGTGACCTGCGGGGTGATCGCCGTCCTGATCGCGCTGTTCGCCGCCGACCCGGCCCGTACCGCGAAGGCGGCGGCCGAACCCGCGCCGAACCCGTACCGCGGCTCCAACGTGCTGTGGCGCATCCACGGCTCGGCGGCGCTGCTGGTGATCCCGCAGTTCACCGCGGGGGCGTTCGCGCTGGTGCTGCTGGTCGACGTGCGCGGCTGGTCGTCGGTGCACGCCGGGCAGCTCATCGCCGTCGCCCAGGGGCTGGGCGCACTCTCCCGCATCCTGGTCGGCCGCTGGTCCGACACGGTCGGTGAGCGGATGCGCCCGATGCGGCAGCTCGCCGTGGTCACCGCCGCGGTGATCGGCGCCACCGCGCTGACCACCGCCTTCCCGTCGCCGCTCACTCCCGTCCTGCTGGTCATCGCCATCGCGATCTCGTCCAGCACCAACGGGCTGTCCTTCACCTCCACCGCCGAGCGGGCCGGGCCGGCCTGGTCCGGCCGGGCGCTCGGCGTGCACAACACCGGGCAGAACCTGACCGCCGCCGTGGTGCCCCCGGCGATGGCCGCGCTGATCTCGGCGACCGCCTACTGGCCGGGCTTCGTGCTGGCCGCCGCGACCGCCTGCGTGTCGGCCGCGATCATCCCGGTACGGCCACAGGTGGCAGCGCAGGACGACCCGGAGCCGCGCCGTACGATCACGGCATGAGCGACCGCCGCATCGAGACACTCACCGACCTGCCCGCCGACGCCGGCCGGGCCGTCCTCGAACTGATCGAGGCAGCCGCCGCCGAGGACGGCCAGCCTGCCGTGTCGGAGCAGGGCCGGCTGCACGTCCGCAAGGCCGGGCGGCCCGGCGTACGACACCTGCTGCTGTGGACGCCGGGGCCGGACGGCGCGCCGGCCGAGGAGCTGACCGGCTACGGGCAGATCGACGGCACCGACCCGGTGGAGGCGCCGGCCGCGGAGTTCGTGGTGCACCCGCTGCGCCGCTCGCACGGCCACGGGCAGGCGCTGGCCGCGGAGCTGCTCGCCGCCACCGGCCGGCGGCTGCGGGTGTGGGCGCACGGCGGGCACCCCGCCGCCCGGCACCTCGCCCTGCGGCTCGGCATGAAGCTCTTCCGCGAGCTGCGGCAGATGCGCCGCCCGCTCGACCCGGAACTGACCGGCGTGCCCGAGCCCCGGCTGCCCGAGGGCGTCACCGTCCGCACCTTCGTGCCCGGCCAGGACGAGGCGGCCTGGCTCGCGGTCAACGCGGCGGCCTTCGCCCACCACCCCGAGCAGGGCGGCATCACCCGCGCCGACCTCGACGATCGCATCACCGAGTCCTGGTTCGACCCGGCCGGTTTCTTCCTCGCCTTCCGCGGCTTTGAGCCGGTCGGCTTCCACTGGACGAAGGTGCACGCGGCCGAGGGGCTCGGCGAGGTCTACGTGGTCGGGGTCGCCCCGGGTGAGCAGGGCAGCGGTCTCGGCCGCGCCCTGACCGCGATCGGCCTGCGCCACCTCGCCCTCGATCGTGGCCTCTCCACCGCCATGCTCTACGTCGACGCCGACAACGCACCCGCCGTCGCCGTCTACGAACGTCTCGGCTTCACCACCCACGAAACCGACCTCATGTACCGCACCGAGAACTAGGGCACCCCGACCCCCTGGACGGTGCACCTCTTCTGCGGCGACCAGCCACAAACAGGGGCGCGGGGAACTGCGCGCCCAACAGCCCACCCACCGAAGATCCGGCAGACCCCCGCAGCAGCAGCCCGAGCGGTCGTCCAGCGCGACGAAGCACCAGGCAGAGCCTGCACACCCGGGCCGCTGTAAGAAGTGAGGGTCTTTTCGCGGAAGAGCCGCACATACTCAGGGGCGCGGGGAACTCCCCCAGAGGGGGTACCCCCAGCGCCCAACCGTCCACCGGCAGGTGGTCCCTGAACCGACAGAACCACCCACCCCGGAGGGTCAGGGCACCCTCGCTGGAAGCGTCCCGCTTGCCTGACGGCAATGCTCTCTTCACCGGTCATTCAACCGCGCTTGCGAACATCGCGGGGTGCAGCCC
>NZ_JACEGK010000472.1:0-6250 GCF_056859195.1 Streptomyces sp. NH27 | reverse complement strand
ACACCGTCTGGTCGGCGAAGTTCGAGCCGCTGTCCACCTTCCGCTTCCTGCGCGCCTACGGCAGGGAGGGCGGCTGGGCGACCCGGCACGACCAGCCCTTCCACGTACTGGGCTCCGACGCGGCCGGCGTCGTCGTACGGGTCGGCTCCGGCGTGCGACGCCGGCGGATCGGCGACCACGTGCTGGTGAACGCGGCCCGGGTGGACGACCAGGAGCCGGCCAACCAGGCGGACGGCATGCTCGGCGAGCACCAACTGGCCTGGGGGTACGAGACGAACTTCGGCGGGCTCGCCCACTACGCGGTGGCGCGGGCCAGCCAGCTCATCCCGAAGCCACCGCACCTGACATGGGAAGAGGCCGCGACGATCCCGGCCTGCGCGGGGACCGCGTACCGCATGCTGGTCAGCGACCGCGGGGCGCGGATGAAGCAGGGCGATGTCGTGCTGATCTGGGGCGCCTCCGGCGGGCTCGGCGCGTACGCGGTCCAGCTCGTCAGGAACGGCGGCGGGATCGCGGTGGGCGTCGTCGGTTCGGAGGAGAAGGCCGCGGCCGCACGGAAGTTGGGCTGCGACGTGGTCGTGAACCGGCGGGAGATCGGTGTCGGCGACGACGAAGGCGGCGATCCCGAGCTGACGTTGAAGGCGGGCCGGCGGCTCGGGCGGATCGTCCGGGACGCGGTGGGCGCGGACCCCGACATCGTGTTCGAGCACGTGGGCCAGTCGACGTTCGGCATATCGGTGTTCGTGGTCAAGCGCGGCGGCACCGTCGTCACCTGCGGGTCCAGCACCGGCTACCAGCACACCTTCGACAACCGCTACCTGTGGATGCGACTCAAGCGCGTCATCGGCAGCCACGTCGCCAACCTCCAGGAACAGGTCGAGTGCGCCCGCCTGTTCACGCTGGGCGGTCTCGTACCGGCGCTGTCCTCGCTGTTCCCGCTGGCCGAGGTCGGCGAGGCGACCCGCCTGGTGCAGCTCAACCGGCACATCGGCAAGGTCGGCGTGCTCTGCCTCGCGCCCCGACCCGGCCTCGGCGTCACCGCGCCCGCGCTGCGAGCCCGGATCGGCGAGGAATCCCTTACCCCGCTACGGGAGTTCGCGACCCACCCGACCACCGTGACCGACTGATTCCCTTTCACCATCCTTCCCCACCAACGGCCTTCACCACCTGCCTTCACCAACGGCCTTCACCACCCGCTTTCATCACCTGCGGCTACCGAGAGGAAAACCCATGACCGACCCCGCACAGGCCCTCCCCATGCCGGAGGCCGTCGGCAAGCTGTACGACCGGCTCACCCTCACCGCGCTGAACGACGGCACGTTCAACCCCAACATCCACATCGGCTTCTGGGACACCCCGGACTCCCAGGCCACCTTGGAGGAGGCGGTCGACCGGCTCACCGACGTACTCATCGAGCGGCTGCTGGTGGACGACACCGCCGAAGTCCTCGACGTGGGCTGCGGAGTCGGCGGCCCGGGACTGCGGGTGGCACAGCAGACCGGGGCCCGGGTCACCGGAATCAGCATCAGCCAGGAGCAGGTGAAGACGGCCAACCGGCTGGCCGAGGAGGCCGGGCTCGCCGACCGCGCCGTGTTCAAGCACGCCGACGCCATGCAACTCCCCTTCCCGGACGGCTCGTTCGACGCCGTGATGGCCCTGGAGTCGATCATCCACATGCCCGACCGGCAGCAGGTACTCACCGAGGCGGCACGGGTGTTGCGGCCGGGCGGGCGGCTGGTGCTGACCGACATCTTCGAGCGGGCACCGCACAAGGAGGTGCAGCACCCGTCGATCCAGAAGTTCTGCCGCAACTTCATGGTGACGCTCGCCGACGTCGACGACTACGTCGCCATGCTGCACCGGTCCGGCCTGCGGCTGCGCGGGCTGCTGGACATCACCGAGCACACCCAGCAGCGCACCTTCCAGGAACTGTCCCGCCCGGCCGCCGACGACAACCGCGCCGCGGCCCTGGGCCAGACCAACCTGCCGGACCTGTTCCAACCATCCGACATGCTGGGCGTGGACGAGTTCGGCTGCCTCCTGGTATCAGCGGTCCGCCCCTGACCCACCCTCACCCGCTGGGCCCAGCAAGCATGTTCCGCTCGGGCCCAGCCCTCTGACGGGATCACCCCGTACGAAGCAGCCGCTCGTACGCCGCAGTCTCGTCCGTCATGTGCCCTCCTTCCGTCCGGGCGGAACCTCGGGCAACGGCCTCACAGCTCCACGTCCGTGCGCTTGCGTTCCAGGACGGCAATCGGGCAGTTGAGCGCGTTGGCGATTTTTGCCAGATTGGCCGGTGTGGCGTTGCGTCAACCCGACTCGATCTCGCCCATGAGCTGCTCCGAGATGCCTGCCCGGTCGGCAAGCGCCCGCTTGGTCAGTCCCGCCTTTTTACGAGCCCAGGTGATTGCTTCCGGTTCATGGTCCAGTGTGCTCGGGCGCTTGCGCTTGCGGCCGCTTGTCGTCACTGCCCCCGGGGGGCCGGTCGGGCCATCCGGTGGGGGTGGGGGCGGCGTTGTACGTAATCTCATTGCAGTCGATTGCCTTTCGGTGGGACACGGCACGGGGCGCCCCCTGCGGGCGTCCGAGGGGCGGTGGCCTTTCCCTATCGGTCGTGGGTGATGGCGGTGGTCGGTACCTGGAGGGCGTTCGCGTAGCGGCGGATCGTGGCGGGGCCGGCTCCTACAAGCCCGCGCTCCAAGCGGGACAGGTGCCCCCGGTCGAGGCCGGTCAGCGTCTGCATGTCGCGCAGGCTCACCTTGAGAGCGGTGCGCAGGGCCCGCATGGCCGCACCGTTGGGTCGTAGGTGCGGGACAGCGCCCGCCGTCGGCGGGGTGCTCTGGGTCGGCATGGGCCTGGTCCTCGATGGGGTAGAGGGGTCTGGCGTTCGGTACGGAGGTCGTGCGGTGCTGCCCATTGCCCGGAACGGCAGCCATCGGGGGTGTCGCGGTGGTCAGGTCGTGGCTATACCGAGGCACACCAGGGCGACTTGTACGAGCAGCGCCCCGAACCCCGCGCAGGCCCAACGGTCATAGGGCGCGGGATCGGACCTGCGGCAGTGCGGGATCTCCCGGCAAGGGGCAGGCTGCGCCACACAACACCCGTGGCCAGGAACGCACAGCACGCGGCGGCCGCGGCCAAGCTCGCCATGCCCCGAAGCATGCCCGGCGGGGCGTACGTCACCCCGGCCCGGCAGAGCAGGGCGGGCACCAGCGAACCGGCTGCCCCCGCCAGGAGTCCGACCCGCGGGTGATCACGGGCGAACCGAACCGCCGCGTCCATCTCCGCGTCGCGCGCCGTCGGCCGCTCATAGGAACAGCAGTCCACGCAACGGGAGTTGACCCCGCACCGGACGCACAGGACCAGGACCGTGCCGCAGCCCTCGCACGGTTCGCCGACGTCCTGTCGTGGCTGGTGCGGATGCGGGTGCGGGTGCGGGCGCAGCGCCTGTAACGCACCCCCGCACGCTCACCGCGGCACCTCTGCGCCGTTCTCGGCGCACACGGCCCACAGCGTCTTTCCCGGCCCGTTCCGGTCGCTCACTCCCCACTGCCCGCCGGTCAGCGCGTCCACCAGAACCAGGCCGCGCCCGAACTCGTCTTCCGCCGACGCCTCCCGGCACTCCGGCTTGACGTCACTGGCGTCGTGCACCTCGATGCGCACCCCGCACGCGAGGCGTTCGAACCGCGTGGCGATCAGATTCCCGTACGGCGGGTGCGCGTGCGTGACCGCGTTGGTGACCAACTCGCTCACGATCACTTGGGCCCTGTCCGCGAGCTGAGGCAACCCCCAGGCGTCAAGGCGCTGGGCGAGGAACTGACGCGCCCTGCCCACCGAGACGGGCACCGGCGGCCACAACTTCTCGACAACGGAAGGACATTCCCCGGCCAGAACCGCCGGCACAGGCAGGGTCATGGCGAGACCCCCCGGAATGCGAACGGGTGGCGGTTACGCTCGTACATGTCTGCGCTCCCATGAAGCGTGGTCCATGCCCCCGGGCCGGTCGCACGGTCGCGGGGGTCTGTGTTGCTCTAGGCAACCGGGACGCTACGTACAGCGGTACCTTTGAGGCTCAGGGCGTTACTAAGTGCGCTAAGCGCAGGGAGTGGAAGCGGGGCACGCACATGGGCGACCGACAGCCGAGCGAGGGGCTGAGGCGACTGCACGCCGCTACGGGCTGGACGCTGCGGCAACACGCTAAATCACCCCGCCCATAAAGCTGTTCGCGGTGCCCGTGGGGGCCCGCAAACAGCCGCTCAGGGCGCCCCTTGACAGCGCCCGGCGCGCGGGGAACACATGCGCCCGAGCCCGTACGCATCCGCCCGGTCGGGACCATCCCCGCGGGCGCGGGGAACACTTGGCGCCACCAGCGTTGTTGCCGTGCTGCCAGGGTCCATCCCCGCGGGCGCGGGGAGCACACTTCTTGACCAGGGACTTTAGCGGCGGGCAGGGCTGGTTTTTGCAACTTTCGTCGAATCGGACATCACGCCTGGAACGGCACGTCCCGCCCTTCGTCCCGCAGGCATCGAAGCCGAACACCACGTCCCGGCTCGCCTTTGCACAGCTCAGCGCGCTACAAGCCGAACGAACTCCGTGCGTGGCAGGGCCTGTTCCGGGTGGCGATCTGGCGGCAGTCGACGGCTGTGCCGGCCATGGGCAGTGGTGGCTTCCGAGATACCCAGCAGCCCTTTGCCGGGGTGCTGTGCGACCTCGACAACGTGGTCTGCTGCTACGACATGTCTCCGCTGGCCGAGTTGGAACGTGCTGTGGGAGCGGCCGAGGGCACCACCGCAAGGGTGGCCTACGCCGCTGAAGTCGACGGGAGCCGTCGCTCTCGGGCCCGTACCACCGTCCGTGCACTCGTCGCGCTTCCTTCACCACCGATCGCACGCCTCCCCGGCGCGGGGAAGCCGCTGGATCGTGGCACTTGGACCCGCACGCCGTCGATGACCCGAGGAGTGACCGTGGGAGAGCGTCAACCGAAGTGCCACGCAAGGACGTTGAAAGGGGGGAGCTGCCAACGCCCCGCGAAGAAGGGCTCATCGCGCTGCCAGGACCATCAAGGTGAGTGGTCGGCGTACGAAGCGGAGAAGCGCCGGGCAGGCGGGAAGAAGGCCGCCAAGAAGAAGCGGTGACGCCCGTGCTCCGGCACATTGGCCATGCGCAGCCGCAGGCCGCGGCACCCCACGTCGTAGCGTCCCCACGTCATAACGCACCCACGTCGTAGGGGCGTAAGCATCGCGTCGTACGAAGCAGGCGGTCGTACGCCGGTCACCGTCCGCGGCGCGCGGGCGGTGGCCGGGCCCCCTGCGGGCGTCGTCTCCGTCGTATGACGGGCGTCACCGTCCCGTCACAGGCGCCGCACAGCGGAAACCCCCTCAGCCGTCCCGCTGTCCTCATGAGTGTCAGTCGACGCAAATGACCAGACCGTCGCTAGGGGAAACCATGAACCGCCGTACCGCGCTCGCCACCGTCGCCCTGGGTTCCGCCGCTCTGCTCCTCACCGCGTGCGGGTCGTCCCACTCCGCTTCGAGCGCGCCGGCGAACGGTGCCAAGGCATCCACCACCGCTGGTTCCGCCGCGGGTTCCACCACCGGGTCAACCGCTCCCACGAACACGGCGAACACGGCGAACCCGTCGGACAGCCCGGTCGCCGACGCGAAGGCGCCCGCCCCGAACACGGACGCGAACACGGACGCGGACGCGGACGCGAACACGAACACGAACACGGACGCGAAGGCGAACGTGCCCGCCGCCGCACCGGCCGCCCGGACCACGGGGGCGAAGCCGATCCGTACCCAGACCCTGGTGGACGGCAGCAAGGCCGAGATCTACAAGCTCGGCGACGAGCACTACCTCGCCAAGGTCATGGCGCACGGGCAGCTCTTCGTCACGCTGGAGACGCACGGCGAGGACGCCGGGCTCGACGCCAACGACATGTTCATCGAGCTCTCGCTGGACGGCACCATCCACTCCTGGATGGGCGGCGGGAAGCAGGGACCGGGCACCTTCAAGCTCGCGGGCGGTTGGACGGCCAAGGTCACGAAGATCGGCGAGCTCCGCTACCGCGCGCAGATCCTCGGCAACGACAACGAGGTGGACGCCACGGTGGAGACGAACCAGCACGACGTCGGGCTCGACGCCAACGGTATCTACATCGTGCTCAGCGACGGCGGCATCATCAGCGCCCACGCGTAGCCGCCCACCCGGCTGTGGCGGTGGAACGGTCGGCGGTGGAGCCACCCCCGAC
>NZ_JACEGK010000471.1:0-6278 GCF_056859195.1 Streptomyces sp. NH27 | reverse complement strand
AGCCGGCCTCCCCCCGCAGCACGACCCCACCACCCACGGCCTCGACGGCGCCCGCGGCGCCGACGTCGACGGCGTCCCGGTGCACTCGGTACGGCTGCGCGGCCTCCTCGCCCACCAGGAGGTCCTCCTCGGCGGCACCGGCGAGACCCTCACCATCCGCCACGACTCGCTGCACCACAGCAGCTTCATGCCCGGCATCCTGCTCGCGGTCCGCACGGTGCCGACAGTGCCCGGCCTCACGTTCGGCTTGGAGCACTTCCTGACCGGCGGGCCCGCCGCGGCGGACGGCTCCACCACCACCGGGCACCAGGGAGCCTGAACCCGATGCGCGCCAAGCTCAGCTACATCGTCTCCGCGGTCGTCCTCGTCTTCTACTTCGTGCTCGTCGGCGACCGCGGGGTGTTGCTGATCGCCGACGGCCGGCCCGTCACCGTCGCCTTCGGCCTCGCCGTCCTGGTCCTGCCGTTCATCGGCGCCTGGTTCCTCTGGCACACCACCCAGTTCGCCCGGCACGCCGGACGGCTCGGCCGTGAACTCGAAGCCGAGGGCGGCCTGCCCGTCGACGAACTGGCCCGCACCCCCAGCGGCCGCATCGACCGCGCCTCCGCCGACGCGGTCTTCGCCAGACGCCAGGCCGAGACCGAGGCCGACCCGGACGACTGGCGCAACTGGTTCCGCCTCGCCGTCGCCTACTTCGACGCCCGCGACACGCCCCGCGCCCGCAAGGCCATGCAACGCGCCATCCGCCTCCACGACGCCGAAGCAGCCGTAGGCACCCGCGCCGCAGAGCCGCAGTAGCCCAGCGGCACGGCGAACGCTCCGCCCGGCCACACCCGCCGCGGCACCCGGAAGCGCATCGGCACCGCCGTGACGGCTCGACCGCCGACGCTACTAGCGCAGCTCCAGCGACCAGCCCTCGATGGCATCTGCCGCTATGTCGAACGCCTCGGCACGCCCCAGGAAATCCGCGTTGTGATCGGTCATCAGCGGCCGCAGCGCCGACCCGCGCCGGCTGATCAGCAGCGCCTGCCCCTGCACGCTGCGCGGCAGCCCCAGCACCCGCACCGGCTGCTGCGCCGTATGCACCGCCGTCACGTGCTGCCAGGGCACGGTGACCGTGGCGAAGTACCCGACCTGCCGCAGGCCTTTCCCGCTGACCCATACCCCCATCCGCAGCAACCGCAGTGTGCCGGCGATCACCAGCGCCGCGAGCAGCACCAGCACACCACCCCCCTGCACGCTCTTCGCCGCGACCATGATCAGCGCGGCGAACAGCAGGTACGCGGCGAGCATCAGCGCCAGCGCGGCGACCGCGACCCGCCAGGGTCCGGGGCGGTACGGGCGCATCCAGCGGTCGCGCACGTCGTGCGGCAGCGGCCGGCCGGTCGTGTACTCGTCGTCAACGGCGACTGCGGAGCGGAAGGGCAAGGACACGCGGAGAATCCTCTTCGACTTCTGTCAGGTGCAGGGGTTATGACCGGTGAGGCTATCCGTCCCGGTCACCGCGGCCAAGCTCCGGGTCGGACCCGGAGCCTGCGATCGCCGGTCGGGCCCACCCCATAAGCTGAGCGGCGCACAACAGACAACAGGAAGGACCCGCCGGTGTCCACCGACCCGCCCTCCACCGAGGCCGCCACCCCCGTTCGCTTCCGCGACGACGTCACGGTCGACCTCGTCAAGCACAGCGCGTCCGACTCGGACGTCCTGTGGGCGGCCCGCGTTTCGACGGCGGGCGAGCAGTCCATCGAAGAGCTGACCAAGGACCCCGACCGCTCCAAGGGCCTGATCAACTTCCTCATCCGCGACCGCCACGGCAGTCCCTTCGAGCACAACTCGATGACCTTCTTCATCAGCGCACCGATCTTCGTCTTCCGCGAATTCATGCGGCACCGGGCCGGATGGTGCCTGGCCGGTGACACGGAGATCACCCTGGAGAGCGAGGCGGGCGGGCTTCGCCGCCGCAAGATCAAGGATCTCTACCAGCAGTGGCACCACGGAGTCGAGGACCGTCTGCCGACTCCGGTCGGCGGCGCCACCTGGCACGGCAAGGCCGGCAGGTGGATGGCGCAGGCGAGCCATGAGGGCAGGGACCACTACCTCGGGCTGTACGACAGCCGAGAGGCGGCCGACAGCGCGGTCGCCGAGTTCCGCGAAGAGCATCCGAGTGCCCAGGTGAGGCGGCAGGAGTCCGTCCGGGGCACTCATGTGCGGTGTTACGACGAGGACACCCTCCGCGCCCGGCGCGCCCAGATCGTCGACGTCATGGAGTCCGGCACCAAGTCCCTCATCCGGATCGCCACCGAGAGCGGGCGGGTCCTGCGCTGCTCGGTGGACCACGCGATCCTCACTCCCGACGGCTGGCGCAAGGCGGGCGAACTGGCGGCCGGTGATGCCGTCATGGGCGCCGGCGCGGCTGCACGCCCGTCGACGGGCCCGGTTCCGCCCAGCCTCCACCGCGGCATCGGCGTCTGGACGTCGGCGCAGCGCACGCGCCTGATCGCCGAGACCGACACCTGTCACTTGTGCGGTGGCAGTTTCCCCCGCGCCTCCCTCGCGCTGGACCACAAGGTGCCGGTCGCCGCCGACCTGACGAAGGCGCTCGACGCGAGCAACCTCGCCCCCGCCTGTGCGGACTGCCATGCGGCGAAGAGCGCCGCGGAGCAGGAGCTCGCCCAGCGCGGCGGGAGGATCGCGGTCGCGGTCCCGGACCGCATCACCTCCATCGTCGAGGACGGCGAGGAGATGACCTACGACCTGTCCGTCGCCGGCCCGTGGCACAACTTCCTGGCCGACGGGATCGTGGTGCACAACTCGTACAACGAGGAGTCCGGCAGGTATCGCGAGCTCCAGCCGGTGTTCTACGTGCCGGGGCCGGACCGGAAGCTGGTGCAGCAGGGGCGGCCGGGCAAGTACGAGTTCGTCCAGGGGACCGCGGAGCAGCGGGAGGCGGCACTCGCCGTGATGGCGGAGTCGTACGAGCGGTCGTACGCGGCGTACCAGGAGATGCTGGCGGCCGGGGTGGCCCGGGAGGTGGCGCGGTCGACGCTGCCGGTGGGGTTGTTCTCGTCGATGTACGCGACGTGCAACGCGCGGTCGCTGATGCACTTCCTCGGGTTGCGCACGCAGCACGAACTCGCCCAGGTCCCGTCGTTCCCGCAGCGGGAGATCGAGATGGTCGGCGAGCTGATGGAGGCGGAGTGGGCGAAGCTCATGCCGCTCACGCACGCCGCGTTCAACGCGAACGGCCGAATCGCCCCGTAAAAGATGTCCGAAGTGTTCGGATTGCAGGCATTCGTGAAGTTCATCTAGGCTGCGGAAACGGACTCCGGTGCTGCTTGAACCCCCGAGCAGGCAGCGCCGGAGTCCTCACCGTGGGTCTCGCTGTCCACACCCGCAGGTACCGCGGCTGCGCAGCCGCACACACACCCAGTAACGTGGGACGCATGGCTCCGACTTCCACCCCCGATGCCCCCTTCGGGCGGGTGCTGACCGCGATGGTCACGCCGTTCACCGCCGACGGCGCGCTCGATGTCGACGGCGCGCAGCGGCTCGCCGCCCACCTCGTGGACCAGGGCAACGACGGACTCGTCGTCAACGGCACCACGGGAGAGTCGCCCACCACCAGCGACGACGAGAAAGACCGGCTGGTCCGAGCCGTACTCGAAGCGGTAGGCGACCGCGCACACGTCATCGCCGGCGTCGGCACCAATGACACCGCGCACAGCGTCACCCTCGCCCGCCAGGCCGAGCACGCCGGCGCCCACGGCCTGCTCACCGTCACGCCGTACTACAGCAAGCCCCCGCAGGAGGGCCTGTACCGGCACTTCACCGCCATCGCCGACGCCACCGGCCTGCCGGTCATGCTCTACGACATCCCCGGCCGCAGCGGCGTCCCCATCGACACCGAGACCCTCGTCCGGCTCGGCGACCACCCCCGGATCGTCGCCAACAAGGACGCCAAGGGCGACCTCGCCGCCGCGAGCTGGGCGATCTCCCGCAGCGACCTCGCCTGGTACTCCGGCGACGACATGCTCAACCTGCCGTTGCTGTCGATCGGCGCGGCCGGCTTCGTCTCCGTCGTCGGCCACCTCGTCTCCACCGAGCTGCGCGCCCTCCTGGAGGCATACACCAGCGGCGACGTCGCCAAGGCCACCGAGATCCACCAGTGCCTGCTGCCCGTCTACACCGGCATGTTCCGCGCCCAGGGCGTCATCACCACCAAGACCGCCCTCGCGCTGCGCGGACTGCCCGCAGGCCCGCTCCGGCTCCCCCTGGTCGCCCTCGGCGAACAGGAGACCGAGCAGCTCAGGAAGGATCTCGCCGCCGGCGGGGTACACCTCTGAGCACACCCGGGAACACACAGGACTTCACAACTGAATACGGCAGCACTTCGCGGCATCCGCCGGACACCAGCGGACCAAGCGCGGACCACGAAACGTCGGAAAAGAAATCCGAACGCGGCACCACCATTCGAACATCGGAACAGCGTCGCGCCGGCCACGGCCCCCACGAGGGGCCCTCTGGCATGCGCGGTAAGGAGAAACCCTTTGAGTCATCCGCACCCTGAACTCGGTCCCCCGCCGGCACTCGCCGAGGGCGGTCTGCGCATCACACCGCTCGGCGGCCTGGGCGAGATCGGCCGCAACATGACCGTCTTCGAATACGCCGGCCGGCTGCTGATCGTCGACTGCGGCGTCCTCTTCCCCGAAGAGGAACAGCCCGGAGTCGACCTGATCCTGCCGGACTTCAGTTCCATCCGCGACCGGCTGGACGACGTGGTCGGCGTCGTCCTCACGCACGGCCACGAAGACCACATCGGCGCCGTCCCCTTCCTGCTCCGCGAGAAGGAAGACATCCCGCTGATCGGCTCCAAGCTCACCCTCGCCCTGGTCGAGGCGAAGCTCCAGGAACACCGCATCCGCCCGTACGCCCTCGAGGTCAAGGAGGGCGACCGGGAGCGGATCGGCCCCTTCGACTGCGAGTTCGTCGCGGTCAACCACTCCATCCCGGACGCGCTCGCCGTCGCCATCCGCACCCCTGCGGGCAATGTCGTCGTCACCGGCGACTTCAAGATGGACCAACTCCCGCTCGACGGGCGCCTCACCGACCTGCCGACCTTCGCGCGGCTCGGCGAGGAGGGCATCGATCTGCTCCTCGCGGACTCCACCAACGCCGAGGTCCCCGGCTTCGTGCCGCCCGAGCGCGACATCTCCCAGGTGCTGCGGCAGACCTTCGCCAAGGCGGAGAAGCGGATCATCGTCGCCAGCTTCGCCAGCCACGTGCACCGCATCCAGCAGGTGCTCGACGCAGCCCACGAACGCGGCCGCAAGGTCGCCTTCGTCGGCCGTTCCATGGTCAGGAACATGGGCATCGCCCGCGATCTGGGCTACCTGAAGGTGCCGAGCGGGCTCGTCGTCGACGTCAAGGTGCTCGACGACCTCCCCGACGAGAAGGTCGTCCTGGTCTGCACCGGCTCCCAGGGCGAACCCATGGCCGCCCTGTCCCGGATGGCCAACCGCGACCACCAGATCCGCATCGTCGAGGGCGACACCGTCGTCCTTGCCTCGTCCCTCATCCCGGGCAACGAGAACGCGGTCTACCGCGTCATCAACGGGCTGACCCGCTGGGGCGCGAACGTCGTCCACAAGGGCAACGCGAAAGTGCACGTCTCCGGCCACGCCTCGGCCGGCGAACTGCTGTACTTCTACAACATCTGCAAGCCGCGCAACCTCATGCCGATCCACGGCGAATGGCGTCACCTGCGCGCCAACGCCGACCTGGGCATGCTGACCGGCATCCCCAAGGAACGCACCGTCATCGCCGAGGACGGCGTCGTCGTCGACCTCGTCAACGGCAAGGCGAAGATCGCGGGCAAGGTCCAGGCCGGCTACGTGTACGTCGACGGCCTCTCGGTCGGCGACATCACCGAGACGCACCTCAAGGACCGCCGCATCCTGGGCGAGGAAGGCATTGTCTCGGTCTTCGTCGTGGTCGACAGCAGCACGGGCAAGATCGTCGGCGGCCCCAACATCCACGCCAGGGGCTCGGGCATCGACGACGACGCGTTCGCCGCGGTCATTCCCAAGATCGAGGAGGGCCTGTCCCGTTCGGCCTCCGACGGCGTCATGGAGATCCGCCAGATCCAGCAGCTCATCCGCCGCTCGGTCGGCAAGTGGGTCTCCGACACCTACCGTCGGCGCCCGATGATCCTGCCGGTGGTCGTGGAAGTCTGACGCACCGTCAACCTCGGTGCGGGGAGCGGGCCGCCGGATTTGCAT
>NZ_JACEGK010000470.1:0-6313 GCF_056859195.1 Streptomyces sp. NH27 | reverse complement strand
ACCACCACGGCGGCGGCCCTGCCGCGTACCCGGCCGGTGCCTGTAGGGCCCGGCCCCTTTCGGCGTACGACACGGGTCGTACGTGCCGTCCGCCCGCAGGCGCACACAGCCGCTCCAAGGTCCCCCCGTGGACCGTCGCCCGGCGGCTCGCGGAAAACGACGATGGAAGCAGTTCGCACCAGCGAGCGTCCAACCGCCACGCGGCGGCCCATCGTCCGAGGAACCTTCAGATGATCGAAGCCCATGCCCTGTCCAAGAGGTACGGCGAGCGCGTCGCCGTCGCCGATCTGAGTTTCACCGTGCGGCCGGGCGCGGTGACCGGCTTCCTCGGCCCGAACGGCGCGGGGAAATCCACCACGATGCGCATGGTCCTCGGGCTGGACGCGCCGACCTCGGGCCGGGTGACCGTCAACGGCAAGGCGTACGCCGACCACCCGGCGCCGTTGCGCGAGGTCGGCGCGATGCTGGAGGCCCGCGCCATCCACACCGGCCGCAGCGCCTATCACCACCTGCTCGCCCTGGCCGCCACCACCGGCATCCCCCGCCGCCGGGTGGACGAGGTGCTCGACATCGTCGGTCTGAGCGCGGTCGCCCGCAAGCGCGTCGGCAGCTTCTCGCTGGGCATGGGCCAACGCCTCGGCATCGCCAGCGCGTTGCTCGGCGACCCGGCCACGCTCGTGCTGGACGAACCCGTCAACGGGCTCGACCCCGAAGGCGTGCTGTGGATTCGCACCCTCCTGAAGGACCTCGCCGCCGAGGGCCGTACCGTCCTGCTCTCCTCCCATCTGATGTCCGAGATGGCCCTCACCGCGGAACATCTCATCGTGATCGGCCGCGGCCGCCTCATCGCCGACACCTCGGTCGCCGGGTTCGTCGAGGGCGCGGGCGGCGGGTCGGTACGGGTCCGGTCCGAAGATGCCGAGCAGCTGCGCGGGCTGCTGGGCGGACCGGGCGTGTCGGTGGCCTCCGACACCCGGCACGTGCTGGAGGTGTCCGGGCTGACCAGCGACCGGATCGGCCGGATCGCGGCGGACGCGGGCATCGCACTGGCCGAACTCACCCCGCAGCAAGCCTCGTTGGAGGACGCGTTCATGGAGCTGACGAAGGACGCCGTGGAGTACCGGACTCCGCGGCGCGAGACGGAGAGGCAGCCGGCATGAGTACGGGTACGGGCACGATCGCGGCCCCGGCGGGCCCTGGCGGCACGGGCGCGACCCACGGTCCGGACCGGGCCGACGGCGGCACCCACGTCACGCAGGCACGGGTGCTGTACTCGGAGTGGATCAAACTCCGGACGCTGCGGTCCACGTTCTGGACGCTGATCGGCGCGATGGTGGCGCTGATCGGCTTCGGGATGCTCTTCACGGCGATCACCGCAAGCCGCTGGACGGGCATGACGCCGCACGAGCGGGCCACGTTCGACCCGGTGGCGACCAGCCTGCGCGGCTTCTTCCTCGCACAACTCGCGGTCGGCGTGCTCGGCGTGCTCACGGTCAGCGGCGAGTACTCGACCGGGATGATCCGCTCGTCGCTGGCGGCGGTGCCACGCCGGCTGCCGGTGCTGTGGGCGAAGGCGGCGGTGTTCGCGGCGGCGGTATGGGCGCTCATGACGGTGGCCGCGCTGGTGGCGTTCCTCGCCGGGCAGTCGCTGCTGTCCTCCCGGCACGTCGGGGTGTCGCTCACCGATCCGGGTGTGCCGCGCGCGGTGCTGGGCACGGCCCTGTACCTGACGGTCGTCGGGCTGCTCGGTGTCGCGATCGGCGCGCTGATCCGCAACACCGCGGGCGGTATCGCCACGCTCTTCGGGGTGCTGATGATCCTTCCGGTGCTCGCCGAGGCGCTGCCGACCTCCTGGAGCGACCACGTGAGCCAGTGGCTGCCCAGCACGGCCGGGCAGTCGGTGTTCGCCATCCATCAGGAAAGTCACACCCTCGCCCCGTGGCCGGGTTTCGTGGTCTTCTGTGCGTACGCCGCCGCCGCGCTGGCCGGTGCGGCGGTCCTGCTGAAGCGGCGCGACGCGTAGGCCCGCCCCTCGCCCGCGGCTACGTCCCCGCACCTCCTCCGCCGCACTTCGTCCCTTGCAAGACCCGTCCCCGGAGCGCCCGATGAGCCTGCCGACCGAATCGGTCCCGACGATCCGCCCGTCCGGCCGGGGACGGCTGCGCGGTTCGAAATGCCCGTCGGGCGCGGGGCGTTCGCCGGGCGCGGGGCGTTCGTCCGGCGCGGGGCGCGGCGCTGTGCGGGTCTTCGCGGAATGGTGCGGCTGGGGTCCGACGGGGCAGCGGGCGCCGGGCGGGCAAGTGCCGGTGGACGCGCTGTTCGCGCTCGGGATATTCGTGTTCTTCACCGCGCTGCAGCACGGCGCGGTGCGCCATGAGCCGGTGCCGACGCTGCTCGTGCAGAGCGGACTGGTCGTACCGCTGGCGTGGCGGCGGCGGGCGCCGATGGTCGTGTTCGGCGCGGTGGCCACGGTGGCGTTCGCACAGTGGTTGGCCGGTGTGAAGACACCGGCGGACGGGGTGCTGCTGGTCGCGCTGTACACCGTGGCCGCCCAGGTCGGCAGTTGGGCCCGCCTGCTGGCCGCGTTCGGGGTCATGGAGGTGGGCATCGCGCTGGCGACCGTGCGATGGTCGATGCACGACCGCGCGGTGGCCGGCTTCATCTCGCTGTCGGCGATGGCCGTCGCGGCGGCGGTGATCGGCACCAACATGCGTTCCCGGCGGCAGCAGATGGAGTTCCTGGAGGACCGTGCGGTGCGGCTGGAACGGGAGCGGGACCAGCGCGCCCAGCTCGCGGTGGCCGGCGAACGGGCCCGGATCGCCAGGGAGATGCACGACATCGTGACGCACAACCTGTCGGTGATGGTGGCCCTCGCGGACGGTGCCGCGTTCGCCATGGAGCGGTCGCCGGACCGGGCCGCGGCGGCGATGCGGCAGGCGTCGTCGACCGGCCGGCAGGCGATGACCGACATGCGCCGCTTCCTTGGTGTGCTGCGGGCCGACGAACCGGACGCGCTGCGCCACCCGATGCCCGGGATCGCCCAGCTCGACGCGCTCGCCGAGCAGGTGCGGGCGGCGGGGCTGCCGACCCGGCTGGAGGTCTCAGGCGAGCCGGCGGCGGTGCCGGCCGCGGCGCAGCTGACCGTCTTCCGGCTGGTGCAGGAGGCGTTGACGAACACCCTGAAGCACGCCCCGGCGGGCGCCCGCGCGGAGGTACGGCTCTCCTGCGGGCCCGACACGCTGACCGTCAGCGTCATGGACGACGGCGCGGGCGCGGCTCCTCCCGAACCGCCGCCCGGCCGCTTCGATCCGCACGAACCGGCTCGACCGGCCCAACCGGCCCCGTCATCCGACCCGTCCCGGGCCGCCGGGCACGGCCTCGCCGGCATGCGCGAGCGGGCCGCTGTCTACGGCGGGCAGTTGACCGCGGGCCCGCGCCCCGGCGGTGGCTGGCAGGTCACAGCCGTGCTGGCACTGGCCACGCCCGAGGCGCTGTGAACGGGCCGGGCGGGATGAACGACGAAACGGGCGGCGGTACGGTCGCGAGCACCACGAGCGACGCGCGCGACGCGGGTACGGCCTCGGCGCCGATCCGGGTGCTGCTCGTGGACGACGAGCCGCTGCTGCGGATGGCGTTCACGATGGTGCTCGAAGCACAGCCGGACATGACGCCGGTCGGTGAGGCCGGGGACGGCGCGCAGGCCGTACGCCAAGTGCGGGCGCTGCGGCCGGACGTGGTGCTGATGGACGTGCGGATGCCGGGCATGGACGGCATCGAGGCGACGACACGGATCGTGGAGAGCTGCCCGCGGTCGCGGGTGCTGATCCTCACCACCTTCGACCTGGACGCGTACGCCTTCGCGGGACTCAAGGCGGGCGCCTCGGGCTTCCTGCTGAAGAACGCGCTGCCGGAGGAGTTGCTGGCCGCGATCCGCGCGGTGGCCGCGGGCGACGCGGTGGTGGCACCCCGGATCACCCGGCGGTTGCTGGAGCGCTTCGCCCACCAGCTCCCGTCGGCGGACGACCGTACCGGCCACCCATCGGGCGACGACCGCCTGACCCGGCTGACCGCCCGCGAGCGCGAGGTCCTGGTCGAGGTCGGCCGCGGCCTGTCCAACACGGAGATCGCCGGCACCCTGCACCTGGCCGAGGCCACGGTCAAGACGCACCTGAGCCGCATCCTGGTCAAACTCGAACTGCGCGACCGCGTGCAGGCCGTGGTCTACGCCTACGAGGCCCGGCTGGTCCGCCCGGCATGACCGAGCGTCCCGACGCTGCGCAGGCACCTGAGCACCCAGCGCTTCGCCCGGGTGCTACCCGCCGGTGGTCGGGACACTCACCCTGGGGACTGGGCCCGCAGGCCCGGCGGGCCAGGACTACGGCCAAGCGCGCGCTTCCCGCTCCCCTGACCGGTGAACGCCTTCCGCAACAGTGCTCGCTCCCCTGCGGTCCGCTTGTCGGCCCGCAGGACCGCAGGTCAGACGCCGGTCGTGCCGTCTATGCGTTCGCGCAGCAGGCCCCGCAGGCCGGCAGAAGCCCGGGGGTCAGGCGCTTGGGGGTGCCGCCGCTTCCACCAGTTCGCGGGCGCGCTTGACGTCGTCGGCCATCCGTACCAGCAGCGCGTCGACGGTCTCGAACTTCTCCATCCCGCGCAGGTAGGCGAGGAAGTCGACGGCGACGTGCAGCCCGTACAGGTCGAGCCCGACGCGGTCGATGGCGTACGCCTCCACGGTGCGGGCGGTGCCGTCGAAGGTGGGGTTCGTGCCGACCGAGATCGCGGCGGGCATCGGCTCGCCCTCGACGTGCAGCCAGCCCGCGTAGACGCCGTCGGCGGGGGTCGCGGTGTGCGGCAGCGTCTCCACGTTGGCGGTGGGGAAGCCGAGCTCGCGGCCGCGCTGGGCGCCGCGCACCACCACGCCCTCCACCCGGTGCGGGCGGCCCAGCACCTCGGCGGCGCCCGCGACGTCGCCTTCGGCGATCAGCCGCCGGGTCAGCGAGGAGGAGAACGGCTCGCCGCCGCCGGCCGTGCCGCGCACGAACAGGTCCACGACCTCGATGTCGTAGTCGTACTTCAGGCCGAGCGCGGACAGGAAGTCCACGTCACCGGCGGCCTTGTGGCCGAAGCGGAAGTTGGGGCCCTCCACGACGAGTTTGGCGTGGAGGCCGTCGACGAGCACCGTGTGGACGAACTCGCTCGGCGTCAGCTTGGAGAACTCGCTGGTGAACGGAAGGATCAGCAGCGCGTCCACGCCGAGTTCCGCGACGAGTTCGGCCCGGCGGTGGTGCGCGGACAGCAGCGGCGGGTGGCTGCCGGGGCGGACCACCTCGCTGGGGTGCGGGTCGAAGGTGACCACGACCGACGGCAGCCCCAGCTCGCGGGCCCGCTGCACCGCCCGCCCCATGATGAGCTGATGGCCGCGGTGCACACCGTCGTACGACCCGATGGTGACGACGCTGCGGCCCCAGTCACCGGGAACGTCCTCCAAGCCCCGCCACCGCTGCACCTTGATGCTCCGCTTCTGCTGTTCGGCTGCTGTTCGGCCGTATCTTCGCTCTGTCTGTCCGCACCGCGTGCCCGCGGCCCGCGCGGCACGCGCCCGCGCTACGGACAAGCCTGCCATGCCGCCGGTCACCGCTTCACAGCGACGCCTTGATCCGGCGGGGCGCGTCGAGCCGCCGGCTGATCCCGCTGACCAGGGCGGGCGGCTGCCTGCTGCCGTGCCGCCCCGCGTGCAGGACGTAGGAGCCCTGCTCGACGGAGGGCGGGCCGACCGCCAGTGTCTTCACGGCGGCCTGCTCGGCGGCCTGGCCGGTACGCACCAGGTAGGCGGCGATCATCGCACCGGTCCGGCCGACGTCCGCGCCGCAGTGCATGTAGGCCGCCCCGTCGGACGCGGCGCGGCGGACGAGCGCCCGCCCGGACCGGGCGACCGCGCCCACCGGGACCGTCAACGGTGGAGCAGCCACGAGCGGTGGCAGCGATGTCGATGGCGACGGTGCAGCGGAAGGTGCAGGCGAAGGTGAAAGTGGCACGGAAGGCGAGGGCGGGGCCTGGGACAAGGCGCTGTTCACCACCTGGGTGGAAAACGGGGGACGGTGGTCGCCGTCCCTCCCCAGGGGCGACGCCGTATGAGCAGGCTACCCGCTACGGCCCCGGGACGCCGGTGTCAGTGCGGGACGGCGGCCTGGCCGTCGCCGAGGATCTTGGCGGTGGCACGGTTGGCGGTGGCGTCGGTCAGGCCGCCGCGCAGCCGCATCACGTCGTGCGGGCTGAGCGCCGGGCGGATCACGCCCGCGTGGACACCGTCGGAGAG
>NZ_JACEGK010000469.1:0-6335 GCF_056859195.1 Streptomyces sp. NH27 | reverse complement strand
AGCTCGTCGCGGGCGACCGCCACCTCGCCGAGGACGTCGTCCAGGAGACCCTGCTGCGGGCCTGGAAGAGCGCGGCACAGCTCGACCCGGCGGCCAGGTCGCTGCGGCCCTGGCTGATCACCGTCGCCCGGCGGATCGTGATCGACGGCCACCGCAGCCGGCGGACCCGCCCGCCGGAGACCTCCCCCGCCGCCCTGGACCTGCTGCCGGCCCGCGACGAACTGGAGCGCTCGCTGCGCCTGATGACGATCTCCGACGCGCTCCAGGACCTGTCCGCCGCCCACCGCGAAGCGCTCGTCGAGACGTACTTCAAGGGCCGTACAGTCAGCGAGGCGGCCGAGGAGCTGGGACTGCCGCCCGGCACCGTACGGTCCCGGGTCTTCTACGCGCTGCGTGCCGCGCGGAACGCACTGGAGGAGAGAGGGGTGACCACCTCGTGACCCCCATGACGCCTCATGTGGACGTGGGCGCCTACCTGCTCGGGGCGCTCGACGACGCGGAGATGTCGGCGTTCGAGGAGCACCTGGCCGAGTGCGACGCCTGCGGGCAGGAACTGGACGAGCTGAGCGGGGTGGTGCCGGTCCTCGCCGAGCTGCGCGCGGACGGGATCGGCATCCCCGAGCCGCCCGGCGACGCGCTGCTCGACCGGCTGCTGCGGCAGGTCTCCGGCGAGCGCCGGGCCCGCCGTCGGCGACGGCTGGTCGCGGTGGCGGTGGCCGCGGTGCTGGTCGTCGGCGGACCCACGATCACGGTGCTGGCCACCCAGGACGACGGCCACGGCTCCGCCCCGGCCGCGAACGCCTTCCCGGCCGGGCGGGAGTCGGCGAGCAACCCGGCGACCGGGGTGTCCGCCGTCGTCGGGCTCACCGACAAGGCGTGGGGCACCGCCGTCAGCCTGCGGCTGGCCGGGGTACACGGCCCGGACCACTGCCACCTGGACGCCGTGGGGCGCGACGACTCCCGGGAGACGGTCGCGACGTGGTCGGTGCCGCAGGACGGTTACGGTACGGGCGCGCAGCGCGAGGCACTGACCGTCAGCGGCGCCACCGGCCTGCACGTGAAGGCGATCAGCCGGTTCGAGGTGCGTACCGACGACGGCACCCTGCTGCTGAGCATCCCGCAGTCCGGCACGCAGCCCACGGACCGCCCGCGCGGCACCGCCGGCTGACCGGCCCGCCCGCACACCGAGCCGGCCGGCACCCGCGCAAGCGCCCGGACGGCTGCTTCACCGGCCCGCCCGCACCAGGCCGTATGCCGCACCCCTACTGACCTGCGGCTCACCGCACCGATATCCCGCCGACATATCGCTGTCGGTGGGATATCGGCGCCGTGTCGGTGAACTCGTGCAGGGTGATGGACATGACGACGCGACTGACAGACAACGGTGGGACCGCCGCCGTCGAGGTGCGCGGTCTGGTCAAGCACTACGGCCCGACCAAGGCGCTCGACGGGGTGGATCTGGAAGTGCGCCAGGGCACGGTGCTCGGCGTCCTCGGCCCGAACGGGGCCGGCAAGACCACTCTCGTACGAGTGCTGTCCACCCTCATCAGGCCGGACGCCGGCAGCGCCCACGTGGCGGGCTTCGACGTACTCAAGCAGCCCCGGCAGCTGCGCCGGGTGATCGGCCTGACCGGGCAGTACGCCTCGGTCGACGAGAAGCTCTCCGGCCGGGAGAACCTGTACATGATCGGGCGGCTGCTCGACCTGTCCCGCAAGGACGCCAGGGCCCGCACCGACGAGCTGCTGGAGCGCTTCTCGCTCACCGAGGCCGCCAAGCGGCCCGCGGTGCAGTACTCCGGCGGCATGCGCCGCCGCCTCGACCTGGCGGCGAGCATGATCGGCAAGCCCTCGGTGCTCTACCTGGACGAGCCGACCACGGGCCTGGACCCGCGCACCCGCAACGAGGTGTGGGACGAGGTGCAGCGGATGGTCGCCGAAGGGGCGACGGTGCTGCTCACCACCCAGTACATGGAAGAGGCCGAACAGCTCGCCGACGAGCTGACGGTCATCGACCGCGGCCGGATCATCGCCGGCGGCAAGGTGGCCGAGCTGAAGGCGAAGGTCGGCGGGCGAACCCTGCGGATCAGGCCGAGCCGGCCCGCCGCGGCCCCGGAGATGGCCGCCGCGATCGCCGAGGCCGGCCTCGACGGGGTCGCGGGCGCGCGTACCGACGACGACGGCATGATCAGCGTGCCGATCCTCAGCGACGACCAACTCACCGCCGTGGTGGGGCTGCTGGGCGGTCGCGGCTTCGGCATCGCGCACATAGAGACGCACCTGCCCAGCCTGGACGAGGTGTTCCTCGCCGTCACCGGCCAGAAGGCGTCACCGTCCGAGGACGGCTCCGCCGGGAACAGCTCCGCCGGGGACAGCTCCGCCGAGGGCGCCGAGCGGGACCCGCTCACCCCGGACAGCACGACGGACTCGAAGAAGAACGTGGAGGTCACGGTATGAGCGCGGCTTCGGCCACACTGACCGCCCCGGCGAATGTCGCGGCGAGCGAGGGCAGGATCGGCCTACGCGCCAACCTCCGGCACATCGGCGCCCTGGCCCGCCGCAACATGCTCCAGATCAAGCAGGACCCGGAGTCGATGATCGACGTCCTGCTGATGCCGGTGATCTTCACCCTGCTCTTCGTCTACGTCTTCGGCGGCGCGGTCTCCGGCAAGGGGCACCAGCAGGCGTACGTGAACTACGTGATCCCCGGCCTGATGGCGATGATGGGCATGAACATCGCCATGGCGGTCGGCACCGGTATCAACGACGACTTCCGCAAGGGGGTCATGGACCGGTTCCGCACGATGCCGATCGCGCGGTCCTCGGTGCTGATCGCGAAGATCGTGGTCGAGGTCGGCCGGATGATGATCGCGATGGCGATCCTGCTCGGCATGGGCTTCGCACTCGGCATGAGCGTCGCGACGGACGTACCGCACCTGCTGATGTCGGTAGTGCTGTCGCTGGCGTTCGGTGCCTCACTGATGTGGATTTTCATTCTGCTGGGTCTGACGATGAAGACGGCCCAGTCGGTCCAGGGGGTGGCCATGATCGTGCTCATGCCGCTGCAGTTCGGCAGCTCCATCTTCGCCAAGCCGACCACGATGCCGGACTGGCTGGAGAGCTTCACCAAGGTCAACCCGCTGTCCAACCTGGCGGACGCGTCAAGGGCTCTGATCAACGGCGGCCCGGTCGCGCACTCGGTGTGGATGGTCGTGGCCTGGTCGGTCGGCATCACCGTGGTGACGGCGCCGCTGGCGGTGGCGCGGTTCCGCAAGAAGACCTGAGCGGCCGGTGGTGGCACCGCGGACCGGTGCCACCCGACGACCTGTCAGTTCACGTCGCGCATCAAGGCGACGGCCTCGGCGACATCGAGGTCGTCGCCCTTGGCGTAAGCGGCGGCGAAGCCGGCCTCGCCGAGCAACTCGCGCAGCCGGCCACGGGAGTTCGCGATGTCGCGGGCCTCCAGCGGTGCGATCGCCAGCGGGCGCAGCCGGTCGTGCGCGGACAGCAGCGCGGCCGCGCGGGTCAGCCGCTCCCGCTCGACCCCGGACGCAGACCCGGAGTTGGACGCGGCGTCGGAGTTGGACCCGGCCCCGGACGCGGAGTTGGACCCGGGCGCGGACCTGGGCCCGGACTCGGACGCGGAGTTGGACCCGGACTCGGACTCGGACTCGGACTCGGACTCGGCGAGCAGGATCAGCAGTTCCACGACGCCGGGCGACATCATGATCGCCAGCCGCGGGGTGATCACCTGGGCCAGCGGATGGCGGCTCATCTCGTTGATGCCGTCGGCGAGCATGGCGAGGCCGCCCGCCGGATCGCTGGACCGGCCGACCAGGTAACCCTTCATGCCGCGGAGCATCCCGCTGACGAAACCGGGCACCGGGGAGTGGCTGTCGCTGCTGTCCACGATGGTCCTGTCGACCAGCGCCAGCGCCTCGGGCACCCGGTCCAGCCGGGCGAGCAGGCCGGCGAGCTGCACCCTTCCGAAGAAGGCGGCACCGTAGCTGGCCGAGCCGAACCCCTCGGCGTCCGCGATGCCCTCGCGTATCACCCGCTCGCCCTCGGCCACCTCGCCGATGCTCGCCAGTGCGTCGCCGAGCCGGACCGTCAGCACCGGCACGTGCTGGTGGGCGCCCATCTTGCGGGCCAGCGCGATGCCCTCGCGGCAGCACTGGACCGCGCGCGGCCAGTCGCCCATGTTGCCGGCCGCCTCGGCCTCCCCCGACAGCGTCTCCGCGGTGCCCCATTCGTCGCCGATCCGCTCGAACAGCCGGCGGCTCTCGCCGAGGTCCGCGAGCGAGGCGTCGAGCCGCTCGCTGACGTCGTTGTTCACCTTCGCCCGCAACTGCAGGGCGAAGGCCAGGTCCCAGGTGCGGCCGAAGCGGCGGCAGCTCTCGACGGTCTCGTCCATCAGCTCGTGCACCCGGTCGAAGTCGCCGGAGAAGAACGCCCCGAAGGAACGGGCGAGGCCGGGCTGCCGGGCGGACTGCGGCAGGTGCGGCGGGTAGGTCTCGATCAGGGCGACGCCGACCCTGACGATGCTGTCGTCGGACCACCAGTCGTTCTCGTCGTCGTGGGCGGACATCTCGATCACCCGGACATGCCGGCGCGCCTCCAGCAGCCGCTCGCCCGCCCGCGGCGCCGGGTCGTCCAGGGTGCCGCGCTCGACCGGCTCCAGGCTCGGCGGCTCGGCGAACGGGTCCGGGCCGAGCGCGGCCGCCGCGGCCGGCCAGTGCAGCCGCTCCGACACGTAGTTGCGCACCTCCCAGAACCAGGCGCAGCCGATCACCAGCAGCAGCGCCTCCTGCTCGTCCGCGGCGTCCACCGCCCGGCGCAGCGCGGCCCGCAGGTTGTCGTGCTCGCGCTCCAGCCGCTCGAACCAGACGAGTTGGCCGCGCTCGCGCAGCTTCGGGTCGGCGGTGCGGACGTACTCGCGGAAGTAGACGACGTGCCGGCGCTCGATCCCGGCGCGCTCGCCGGACTCGTCGAGCCGCTCGGCGGCGTACTCCGAGATGGTCTCCAGCATGCGGTAACGGGAGCCGTCCTCGTCCTGTTCGGCCAGCACCAGGGACTTGTCGACGAGGGAGGCGAGCAGGGCGGCCGCGTCGGGCGACGCTATCCGCTCCGCGGCGGCGGGCCCGGCCGCGGCCCGCGCCCCGTGCCCGTCCCCGTGCTCGTCCCCGTCGGCAGGGGCGGGGTCCGCGCAGACCGCTTCGACCGCGTCGAGGGTCCAGCCGCCGCGGAAGACGGCGAGCCGGCGCAGCAGGACGCGCTCGGCCGGGTCGAGCAGGTCCCAGGACCAGTCCACGACGGCGCGCAGGGTCTGCTGGCGGGGCAGGAGCGTACGGCTGCCGCCGGTGAGCAGGCGGAAGCGGTCGTCGAGCCGGTCGGCGAGCTGCCGCGGCGACAAGCTGCGCAGCCGGGCCGCGGCAAGTTCGATCGCCAACGGCAGGCCGTCCAGCCGCCGGCACAGCTCCGCGCACGCCACCGGGTCGTCGTCGACGGAGAAGCCGGGGCGGGCCGCGGCGCCCCGGTCGGCGAGCAGGCGCAGCGCGGTCGGGTCCGGCAGCGGGTCCAGCGGCCGTACCAACTCACCTGGTACGCCGAGCGGTTCGCGGCTGGTGGCGAGCACCGACAGGCCCGGGCAGTTCGCCAGCAGCGACTCCGCGAGGGTGGCGGCCGCGTCGATGACGTGCTCGCAGTTGTCCAGCACGAGCAGCAGCTCGCGGCCGGAGCAGTCCTCGACGAGTTGCCGGGCCGCGTCGCGCGGGCCGGTCTCCGCCGCGTTCGCCGCCTCGGCGGCGCTGCCGGAGTGCAGCAGCGTCTCGCGCAGCCCGAGCGAGCTGATCACCGCCTCCGGCAGGGTGCGCGGGTCGCTCACCGGGGCCAGCTCGGCGTACCAGACGCCGTCCGCCCAGCGGCCCGCCACCAGGTCCCCGGCCTCCTGGGAGAGCCGGGTCTTGCCGGTGCCGCCGGGGCCGGTGATCGTCACCAGCCGCCCCTGCGCCAGGTCGTGCCGCACCGCCGCGAGGTCGCTCTCGCGGCCCACGAAGCTGGTCAGCCGGGCCCTGGAGTTGCCGAGCCCGGACTCCGCCGCCCGGCCGCCGGCCGCGGTACGGCCCCGGTCCGGGTCGGCCACGCGCGCGCCACCCGCCGGCGTGCGGTCGTACGTCCAGCCCGCGGGCACACCGTCGCCGGCCGCGGCGGACGGCCGAGCGCCCGGGTCGGCCACGCGCGCGCCACCCGCCGGCGTGCGGTCGTACGTCCAGCCCGCGGGCACACCGTCGCCGGCCGCGGCGGACGGCCGAGCGCCCGGGTCCGCGCCGGGGGTGGGC
>NZ_JACEGK010000468.1:0-6338 GCF_056859195.1 Streptomyces sp. NH27 | reverse complement strand
CCACTCCCGCTCCCGCCCGCACCGGCACACCGGAGCGCGACGACGCCTGTACGGGCGGCTGCGAGCCCGACCCCGGATAGGCTCACCCGGGTGGAGGACATGAACGACCGCACCACCGCGAAGGCCGCCGCCGCCGACTATGGCACCGGCGAGGCGGAACCGCTGCCCGGCGGCCGGGCCAGGCCGAAGACGGGCAAGAGCGAGCAGACCCGGGCGGTGATCCTCGCCACGGCGATGCGGCTGTTCAAGGAGCGCGGCTACGACAAGACCACGATGCGGGCGATCGCCCAGGAGGCCGGGGTCTCGGTCGGCAACGCGTACTACTACTTCGAGTCGAAGGAATTCCTGATCCAGGGGTTCTACGACCTGATGACGCACGACCACGCGCGCGACGCGACATCCCGCATGGAGGGGGAGCGGGATTTCGCGCGGCGCCTGGAGATCGCCCTCGCCTCCTGGCTGGACTGCGCGGCGGAGTACCACGAGTTCGCCGCGCAGTTCTTCCGCACCGCCGCCGACCCGGACAGCTCGCTCAGCCCGTTCTCGGGCGAGTCCCACCCGGCCCGCGAGACCGCCGTCGCCCTCTTCCGCGACGTCCTGACCGGCTCCGACCTCGCGCCCAAGCTCGACACCGAACTCGCCGAGCTGCTGCCCGACCTGCTGTGGCTGCACCTGATGGTGGTCGTCCTGTACTGGGTCTTCGACCGCACCGAAAACACCGCCCGCACCCGGGAGTTCGTCCGCCGCTCCACCCCGTTCGTCGCCCGGATCATCGCCCTGTCCCGCTACCGGGCCTTCCGCCCCCTGGTCCGCGACGCCAAGAGCCTGATCCAGGACTTCATCCTCCCCACCATCGGCAAGACCCCGCTGCCCACCACTCCGGCACCGACCACCCCCACCGGCAAGCGCAGACGCCGAGCCTGACCGACCCGGCGCCGCCCGCGCGCGCCGCCCGCGCCCGGCGCCGCACACCAGCCCAGCCCCCGCGCGTGGCTAATCCGCCGCGTTCCCGCCGCGCAGGTGCTGCGGTGTCCGGGTGGGGCGCTGCTTGGTGACGAACGCGCTTCGCAGGGCGTGGTACGGCGCGTCCGGGTCGAAGAAGGTCTGCCGCATCCGCGCCAGTTCCCGCTCCCGGTGGGCCCGCAGCGTCTCCTCGTCACGTTCGCGCCGTGCCTTCTTCTCGACGACGCGCTGCTGCGCGCGCGGCGCCGCGGCGAGGCGCGCGGCACGTTCCGCGACGGCCGAACCGAACGCCGCGGGTGCGCTGTCGAGCACGAAGTCGACGAGGCCGATGTCGCGGGCGCGGGCCGCGGTCACCGGCAGGGCCTGCCGCATGAGGCGTTCGGTCCACGCATCTCCCACCCGGCGGGGCAGCGTGTACGTCCAGTACTCCGAACCGTGCAGCCCCATCAGGCGGTAGTGGGGGTTGAGCACGGCTCCGTCGCGACACCAGACCTCGTCGGCGGCCAGTGCGAGCGCCACCCCGCCGGCTGCCGCGTTGCCGCCGAGCGCCGCCACGACCAGCCGGTCCTGGGTGGTCAGCAGCGCCTCGACGAGGTCGTCCATGGCGTTGATGTTCTCCCAGGACTCCTGGGCCGGGTCGGCGGCGCCCTGGATCACGTTGAGGTGGATGCCGTTGGAGAAGAAGTCCCGGGCCCCGCCCAGCACCAGCACGGTGGTCGGGCGCGAGCAGGCGAACCGGTGGGCCGCCAGCAGCCGCCGGCAGTGGTCGGTGCTCATCGCGCCGCCGGGGAAGGTGAACCGCAGGAACCCGACCTGCCCGTCCTCCTCGTAGCGGATGTCGCTGTACGTCCGCCGGTCCCGGGGCAACCACAGCGGGACGGCGGACTCGGGCAGCGGCGGCATCCGGTCCCCGAGGGCGAGAACGGCCGGCCGCTTGAACGTGGCGGGCCCGCCCGGCTGCCGGCGGGGCCGCAGCTCGGGCAGCCACACGGCGCCGTCCACGGTCGCACGGCAGACGGCTCCGGCCCGGGTGGCCAGCAGTTCCCCGGGACGCCCGCGCAGGACGTCTTCGGGATGCCCGCCGTGCAGATACCACTGCTCCCCGAGGAGGTCGTCGAGCACGCCGGGCTGCGAATCGGCGGCCCGCAGCTTGCGCACCACCAGGTCCGTGGGGTCCGCCGCCCAGTCGATCCGCCGCTCGCCCTGGTCGAGGTAGGGCCGGGAGCGCGGCACATCCGCCCCGGCAGCGGCGGGAGTTGCCTGCTGCGGGCACGGCACGTAGCTCCCGGAGGCGAAGCGCTCGACGGCCAGCCGTACTGCCTCGGCCGCCGCGTCGCAGATCTCGTTGCGGTACAGGTCGCTCTTGCCGGCCGGCGGCAACGGGCAGGCCACCGACGCCCATACGTCGCCCGCGTCCATCTCGGCGACCGCCTGGAGGACCGTCACCCCCCACTCCTCGGCGCCCTCGGTGATCGCCCAGTCCAGCGACGACGGTCCGCGGTCACCCACCGGTCCCGGGTGGACGATCAGGCAGGTGTACGCCGACCAGACGTCCCGCGGGATCGCGGTCCTCAGCATCGGCGCGACGATCAGCTCGGGTGCGTGGCTCCGTACGGCCTCGCGCAGCGCGTCGTCCCCCAGCGCCAGTTCCACCACCACCCGGTGCCCGCGTTCCCCCAACTCCGCGAACACGCGCTGGGTCAGGCTGTTGAACGCACTTGCCACCAGCAGGATGTCCATGACTGCCTCCGTCCGCCGACGTGTGAGGCCGAGGTGTCGGCGTAGGCGATCATGGACCGTATCGGGGCCGGCGGTGCGGCCACCCGCCCGGACCCGTCCCCGAAAATCACCTGACCGGTGGCGGGGCATGAGGGCTACGGGGCCGACGCAGCGGACCCGTTCGCCCGCACCAGCCCTCAGACAAGGCCGTTCTGCTTGGCCCAGGGGATGAACCGGCCAAGCCGGCAGGGATAACGCATCCCGGTCCCGATCAGGGTGTCCACGAATGTGGTGGCGACGTACTCGGTCGTGCGTCCGTCCGCCACGGCCTCGGCCACGATCCGCAGCGAGCCGCAGACACCGAGCCCGTGCCGCCGTCCGATCCGGCGTGCGTCGCCGTCGTCGACCACCGCGGCCGCCCCGTGCACGTCCGCCCAGGCAAGAACGGTCGCCTCGCCCTGGTTGGACTTCTGGCCTGACACGCGGTCCATCCAGGCGACCAGTTGGTTCAGCTCGTCGAGGTCGTCCAGATGCACCACGTCAAGCCAGTCAGCCCGAAACCGAGTTCCAGACCCTGGCGCCTGATCTCGTGGCGAACCGTCTCGGTCGTCACGTTACGCCGCGGCCCATCGCTCCAGGTGCGGGCGAAGTCGTGCAGCACGTCGATCTTCTCCGCCTTGATGGCATGCAGCAGAGGCGAGGTGTCCCAGATCAGCACCGGTCCCGTAGTGGTCGTCAACGGGGATTGCGCGATCACGGCAGCTCGTCCTCCAAGTCGCGGCTGGGGAGCTCGTCCTCTCTGATGGCGTCGTAGAGCAGTTCGACAGCTCGTGGCGCGGTGACGGCGCCGACGAACCAGGCTTGCAGCGTCGCCTTGCGCCACTGCCTACCGGTGGCGCCGATCTCCAGGTCCGGTACCGGTTGGCTGCCGTGGGCGGCGAGGAAATCACCGCGCTGCGGCACGTCCGCCTTGTAGCGGCGGGCGTCCGTGGCAGCGATGAAGTCCAGACGACGTGCACGGTTGACGACCGCGCTCCATGACACGCGGTAGCGGGCAGCGAGGTCCAGCAGGACCGCCCGGGGGCTCCTCCCCCCGTCGGTCTCCGCCCAGGCGGACCGCATGTCGTCCGCCGGCAGCAGGAACTCCTCGGCGAAACGGTCGATGAGCTGCTCGCGCTCGTCCCGCGCGGCCGCGACTCCCGCGTCGCTGTGATACTCGTCCTGCAACAGGTGGTGACCCAGCTCGTGCGCGGCCGTCCACCGCCGACGGCCCGGCTGGGGCTCGCCGCTGATGACGGCAACGCCGTACCCGTCCTGAAGCAGGGACGCGCCCTCTCCCACGTCATCGACGACGGTCAGGTAGAGGCCGAAGCACTCCAGAACGTCGGCCAGCGCACCGAGCGGGCCGGACGCGAGCCCAGCGGCACCCCGGGCCGCCTGCGCCAGTTTCACGGGGTCGGGTGACGTGCCAGGAGTGCGCAGCAGTGCGTCGTCGAGCAGTGGTGGGCGCAGGTAGTCGTGTGAGACAAGCCAGGCGGCGAACCGGGCGTGTTCCTCGAGCCGGGCGTCGAGCCGGTACCGGGAGCGGGCCGCGCCGTCGGAAGTCTCTTCGAGGGCGGTACGGCGGGAGACCAGCGCCTCTCGTGGTCGCGAGAGCAGGTGCGCCAGAGGGACGCCCAACGCGTCGGCCAGCCGGGACAGCTCCAACGCGGTGATCCGCCGCTCACCGGCTTCGATCCGGACGACTGCGGTACGGTCCAGCTCGACTCGCGAGGCGAGATCGCCCTGACTCAAGCCTGCGGCGAGGCGGGCCTCGGCAATCCGCTCGCCGACCTCTCCCCAGTTCTGCGCAGTTTCCATGTGTGCGATTTTTGCACACCCGGCCTAGGCAAGCGATGCGGATCGCGCACATGACGTGAAGCGACGGTCGGCAGCGGCCCCTGACGTACGGCCGCCGCCAGCCAGTTCAGGCCCGCTCGGCGGCGTACGCGACGAACGCGGCCCACGCCTCCGGTCCGAACGCGAACTGCGGCCCCTCCGGGTCCTTGGAGTCCCGGACGTGAACGATCTCGGGGCAGGCCGCGACCTCGACACAGTCCGGGCCCTCGGCGGTGCTGTGGCTGGACTTGCGCCAGGAGAGGGCGACTTCAATGCACTGCGGGCCATCGGCGGTGCTGTAGCTGCTCTTGCGCCAGTGCAACTGGGTGTTGTCAGCGGCGTACGGCTTGCTCGTCATGTCTCTCCCAGCACCTTTTCGATGAACGCCAGCGACTCACGCGGCGTCAGAGCCTGTGCGCGGATGATCCCGTAGAGGGCGTCCAGCCGGCGAACCTCCTTCTGGTCGGAGACGACGCGGCTGAACTGCTGCACTTCCACGTGCCCCACCTTGGGTCCAACCCTCGGAACGATAAGCTGAAATGGTCCGCTCAGACCAGCATGGTCCTCAAGAGCCGTTGGCATCACCTGGATTTCGACGTGCCTCAACCGCCCGATCTCCAGCAGGCGTTCGAGTTGGCCCCGCAGCACTGACGTGCCTCCGACCGGGCGTCGAAGGGTGGCCTCCTCCTGGACGAAACTGATGAACGGAGCTGGACGTCGGCCGAAGATCCCTTGCCGGTCCATACGCGCCGCGATATTCGTCTCGATGATGTCGTCGTCCATCACGGGTCGGCGCATCCGATACAGGGCTCGGGCGTAGTCCTCGGTCTGGAGCAAGCCGTGCATGACCGTTCCGGCATAGCCGCACAGCTCCACCGCGTCCGCCTCCAACCGGGCCAGGTCACGGACCTTCTTCGGATACCGCGCCCGCTCCACGTCCTCCGTGAACGCGGCCAACATGCCGCCCGCGCCCACTACTTCGTCGGCCGCCACCAGGAACTCCGGCTTCGGGGCGCGGCGGCCCCGCTCGACCGAGGAGACCAGTTCCTCGCTGTAACCGATGCGGACGCCCAACTCGGCCTGTTTCAGGCCCGCGCGTTCGCGCCAGAGCTTCACCTGCTTGCCGACCGTCTTGAGGATGTCGGTCGCGCCCTCGTCCCAGTCATGCTCCTCGGTGCCGCCGCCCGGCTCCCCTGCTCCGGTCGTCATCGAACCGCCTCCCGTCACCGCCGCGTCACGCCCGGACGCCCGGACGCCCGGACACGTCACCGGGGCACCCGGACAGGGCGCGTACCGTCCCGGAGTCGCTCCTTCTCAACCTATGCACGCTCGACCACTCTCGGTCACATGAATGGCGAAATCTCCACCCTGACCACCACATTCACCCGGCGCCTGCCCTCCGGTCGGCATGGTGCCCGCCTCGCGCGACAACTCGCGCTCGGCCGGCTCGCGGAGTGGGGCGTGCCGGGCGACGGCGAGCCGGCGGACGCGGTGGCGTCGGTGGTGGCCGAGTTGGCAGCGAACGCGGTGACGCACGGGCGGTTGCCCGGCCGGGACTTCGAGTTGCGGCTCGGCTGGGACCCGGGCGCGGGCGTCGTACGGATCGAGGTGAGCGACGCGTGCGGGGAGCGGCGGCCGGTGCTCGCGCGGGTGCGGCCGGGAGAGGAGGCGGAGTCGGGGCGGGGGCTGCTGCTGGTGCAGGCGCTGGCGCGGGCGTGGGGTGTCTCGTCGCGCGAGGTCGGCAAGACGGTGTGGGCCGAAGTGGCCCTGGACGGCGG
>NZ_JACEGK010000467.1:0-6340 GCF_056859195.1 Streptomyces sp. NH27 | reverse complement strand
GTCGTCCGCCAGTTCACGCGACTCGAACTCGTCCTCGGCCGTATCCGCATCCGTATCCGCGGCCGCATCAGGGGCGGGGTCGGGGTCCACCGGGTGCCGGGCGGGCCCGGCCGCCGGCGCGGGCACCGCGGGGGCCGGCCCTGCCACCGGGTCCGCCTCGGCACCGTTCTTCGCACGCGCCCTGAGCACGCCGACGACGGTGTTGCTCACCGCGACCAGCGGCACCGCGCTGATCGCCCCGCCGATCCCGGCGATCATCGACCCGGCCGCCACCGACAGCACCACCGCCAGCGGGTGGACGCGCACCGCGCGGCCGAGGATGAACGGCTGGAGCACATGCCCCTCGATCTGCTGCACCGCGAGCACCACGAGCAGCACCAGCAGCGCGGTGAACGGCCCCTGGGTGACCAGCGAGACGACCACCGCCACCGCGCCCGAGGCGACCGCACCGACCAGCGGCACGAACGACGACACGAAGATGACGACCGCCAGCGGCATCGCCATCGGCACGCCGAGGAAGAAGATGCCGATGCCGATGCAGATCGCGTCGATCATCGCCACGATCACGGTGCCGCGCACGTACAGCGTCAGGGTGCGCCAGGCGCGCGGGCCGGCCTCGGCCAGTCCGGGCCGGGCGTCCCGCGGGAACAGCCGCAGCACCCAGTTCCAGATGTTCGGCCCGTCGTAGAGCAGGAACAGGGTGCTGAACATCGCCAGCAGCACGCCGGTCAGGAACTCCACGATGACGGTGACGCCTTGCAGGCCCGCGTCGGTGAGCTGCTTGGTGTTGTGCCCGATGGCGTTGCTGAGGTTGTTGGCAACCTGGTTGATCTGATCGTCGGTGACGTGGAAGGGGCTGTTGAGCAGCCACTTCTTCCCCTGGTCGATACCGTCCTGGAGGCTGGTGGACAGGCTGTCGATGTTGTCCATCACCTGCCACACCACGAACCAGCCGACCAGGCCCATCACCACGAAGCCGCCGATGAAGACCATCGCGGTGGCGAGCCCCCGCGGCACCCCCATCCGCTTCAGGCGGGCCACGAACGGCTGGAGCAGCGCGGTGATCAGCAGTGCGGCGACGAACGCCAGCACCACCAGCCGGATCGCGCCTATCACCCGCATCAGCACCCACACGGTGCCGGCCAGGATCAGCAGCCGCCAGCCGATCTCGGCGGCGACCCGCATGCTCCACGGCACGACCGCGACCGGGTTCGGCACGGGCACGGTGTGCGGGGGCGGGGGTGCGGGCGCGGGCGGCGGCACGGTCGGGTCGGATATCGCGGCCCGCACGGGATGTGACGTCGGGTCGGCGGCGCCGGCCGCCGCGGGGTCCGGAGGCTGCTCGGCGGCGGGGCCGGGCCGGGCCGGTTCCGGCTGGGCGGGCACACCGGAGGGGGCCGCGGTGGTCGCGGCCCCCCGGTGCTCCGCGTCGCGCGCGGAAACGGTGCTGTGTCGCTCGTCCAGTCGCCCGGCGAGATTCGCCAACCCGGATGCGAGCGTGGCGCTCCAGTGGCGTTTGTCCGGCATCGCTGCTCTCCCCCTGACCCGTCGGCCGTCTGTGGCACTGCTGTGCAAGACGACGTTACCCGGGATCAGGGTTGATCCGGCCACGACGGCGGCCCGATCGGTGGCGCGAGTCGGGTGCCGGTCCGGCGCCGGATTCTAGTAGGAGCGGTGTACCTCCCAGAACTGCCAGGCGTCACAAGGACTGCCGTAGCGGCTGTTCATGTAGTTCAGGCCCCACTTGATCTGCGTGGCCGGGTTGGTCCGCCAATCGGCGCCCACCGAGGCCATCTTGGAGCCGGGCAGCGCCTGGACCAAACCGTAGGCGCCGCTGGAGGAGTTCTCGGCCAACTCGTTCCAGCCGCTCTCGTGCATCACGATGTTGGAGAAGCACATGTACTGACCGCTGCCGACGATCTGCTTCGCCATGGCCTGGATCTGCGCGGTGGTGTACGAGGACTGCAGCGGGAAGGCCGCGTTCGCGTCGCCCGTGCCGGACTCCGCCTTGATCTGGGCCGCCTTGGCCGCCGCTGCGTCGTCCGCCTTCTTCTTCGTGGCGGCGTCCTTCGCGGCCTGGACGCGGGCTGCCTGCTCCGCGGACTGCCGGGCCGAGGCGTCTGCGGCGTCCGACTGAGCTTGTACCTGCTCCGTCAACGACGCCTGCTGCACCTGCTGGCCGGCGGGGATGTCCGCGAGGAGGGTGGTCGTGCCTGCGGCTTCGACGGGCTGTTCGGCGGTGCCGCTGCCCTGGTCTGCGCCCGACGCGACGCCTACCACGGCGCCCACTGTGGTGACCGCAGTGGCTGACGCCACCGCGAGCCCCCGGACCGAGATCCGGCTCACACGGTTTCCTTCCGGAATCGCCCGCTTGGTGACCGCACGGGCGGAATCGTGCCCCTGGCGCGGTCCCCCTGGGCCGGTCCGCCGTACGGGCCGGGCGGTCACGGGGGTACTGGCCCGGTGCGAAGTCCCTTGCAGGGTCCGCGTGATGCTCGGGCGGCTCATGGCGTCGATGTTGACTTGTGAGTGACGCGTTCTCGCGCCCCGAGGGGTACGGGAGTGCCATGAGCGGGGCCTGACAGCCTCACACCCTGCCGCACTCAGACGCCATGCGGCAATTTCCGGTTGAGTGGCAAACTTCACATGCTGCGAACGAAGGTAATTCCCTGCACGCGCACCCCCCGAACGCTAAGCTGCTGCGCCCGGTTTCCCGGACGCAGCAGCCCCAACTCGCCTGATTATCGGACAGATATGGCTATTGCTCAGCCGCCGGTCTCCTCCAGCATCTCGGTGACGAGCGCCGCGATCGGCGACCGCTCGGAACGGCTGAGCGTCACGTGGGCGAAGAGCGGATGGCCCTTCAGTTTCTCCACCACCGCCACCACTCCGTCGTACCGCCCGACCCGGAGGTTGTCGCGTTGTGCCACGTCATGCGTGAGCACCACCCGCGAGCCGGCCCCGATCCGGGACAACACGGTCAGCAGGACGTTCCGCTCCAGGGACTGCGCCTCGTCGACGATCACGAACGCGTCGTGCAGCGAGCGGCCCCGGATGTGGGTGAGCGGCAGCACTTCGAGCATGCCGCGCGCCACCACCTCCTCGATGACCTCCTTCGACGTCACCGCCGCGAGGGTGTCGAAGACGGCCTGGGCCCACGGGCTCATCTTCTCCGCCTCGCTGCCCGGCAGATAGCCCAACTCCTGCCCGCCCACCGCGTACAGCGGGCGGAAGACCATCACCTTGCGGTGCTGGCGGCGCTCCAGGACCGCCTCCAGGCCCGCGCACAGCGCCAGCGCGGACTTGCCGGTGCCGGCCCGCCCGCCCATCGACACGATGCCGACCTCGGGGTCCAGCAGCAGATCCAGCGCGATCCGCTGCTCGGCGCTGCGGCCGTGGATGCCGAAAGCCTCCCGGTCGCCGCGCACCAGGCGCACCCGCCCGTCCTCGGTGACCCGGCCCAGCGCCTTGCCGCGCTCGGACTGCAGCACCAGCCCGGTGTGCACCGGCAGACCCGCCACGTCGGGCAGATCGATGACCTCCTGTGCGAAGAGGGCGTCCACGTCCTCGGCGCCGATCTGCAGCTCCTCCATCCCGGTCCAGCCGGAGGTGATGGCGAGCTCCGCGCGGTACTCCTCGGCGAGCAGGCCGACCGAGGACGCCTTCACCCGCAGCGGCAGGTCCTTGGAGACGACAGTGACGTCGTACCCCTCGGCCTGGAGGTTGCGGGCGACGGCGAGGATGCGCGAGTCGTTGTCACCGAGCCGGAAACCCGCGGGCAGCACCCCGGGGTCCGAGTGGTTGAGCTCGACCCTGAGTGTGCCGCCGATGTCGCCGATCGGGATCGGCGCGTCGAGCCTGCCGTACCGGATCCGGAACTCGTCGAGCGTGCGCAACGCCTGGCGGGCGAAGTAGCCGAGTTCCGGGTGGTGGCGCTTGGCCTCCAACTCCGTCACCACGACGACCGGCAGCACGACCTCGTGCTCGTCGAAACGGGTGAAGGCGTTGGGATCGGCGAGCAGCACGCTGGTGTCGAGTACATATGTGCGCCGGTCGTGATCACGGCGATTCTTGCTGGTCACCACGTGTGGACGAACCCCCTCGGGAGAGGTGAGTCTTGCGGTCCGGCAGCCAAGGTCCGGATGCCGGTCTGCCAGTGATATGCCCTGGATCAGCCGCTCGCATGCGGATGCATACGACAGTCACCCGACGGTCATCGACTCGCCACAGAACGCTCACCCCTGCGTCGGGGCAGCTCACGCCCCGTAACGGCGGTGGCGGGCCGCGTAATCGCGCAGCGCACGCAGGAAGTCCACCTTGCGGAAGGCGGGCCAGAAGACCTCGCAGAAGTAGTACTCCGAGTGGGCGCTCTGCCACAGCATGAACCCGGAAAGGCGCTGCTCACCCGAGGTGCGGATCACCAGGTCGGGGTCGGGCTGGCCGCGGGTGTAGAGGTGCTCGGCGATGTGCTCGACGTCGAGGATCTCGGCCAGGTCCTCGATGGAGGTGCCGCGCCCGGCGTGCTCGTGCAGCAGCGAACGGACCGCGTCGGCGATCTCCTGCCGGCCGCCGTAGCCGACCGCCACGTTGACCAGGATGCCCTCCTGGCCGTCGGTGGCCTGCTCGGCCTCCTTCAGCACGCTCTGGGTGCGCGCGGGCAGCAGGTCCATCGTGCCGACGTGGTGCACCCGCCAGCGGCCCGCGGCGGCCAGCTCGGTGACGGCGTCCTCGATGATGCCCAGCAGCGGCACCAGCTGGTCGGCCGGCCGGTCCAGGTTGTCGGTGGACAGCAGCCACAGGGTGACCACCTCGACCCCGGTCTCCTCGCACCAGCCCAGCATCTCGGCGATCTTGTCCGCGCCGGCCCGGTGGCCCTGCTCGGGGCTGCCGCCGGACGCCTTCGCCCAACGCCGGTTGCCGTCCAGGATCACGCCGATGTGCTTGGGGGTCTGCAACACGTCGATCCGGCGTTCCACCCGGCGGGAGTACAACCCGTACACCAGGTCGCGCAGATTCATCGCGTACCAGCCCCTCATGTGCTCGTCGCCCGAGCGGCCACACTACTGCGCGAACGGCCGTACGGACGAACCGGGTCGAGCAGCCGCAGGCAGCGAGCGGCGGCGGGTGCGGGCGGGGAGCGGCGGCGGGTACGGGCCCGCGGGCGGCAGCGGGTAGTAAACACTTCAACCGCGCGTGATAAGCAGAGGACGTGAACATCCGAAACCTCTACCGCGCCTCCGACGAGCGCTACGACTCGATGGAGTACCGCCGCACCGGACGCAGCGGCCTCAAGCTCCCGGCGGTCTCGCTGGGCCTGTGGCACAACTTCGGCGACGACCGCACCCTGGACTCGCAGCGGGCCATCCTGCGCCGCGCCTTCGACCTCGGGGTCACCCACTTCGACCTGGCCAACAACTACGGCCCGCCGTACGGCGCCGCCGAGGCCAACTTCGGCACCCTCTTCGCGCAGGACTTCCGCCCCTACCGCGACGAGCTGGTCATCTCCACCAAGGCCGGCTACGACATGTGGCCGGGCCCCTACGGCGAGTGGGGCTCCCGCAAGTACCTGCGCGCCTCGCTCGACCAGTCGCTGTCCCGGATGGGCCTGGACTACGTCGACATCTTCTACTCCCACCGCTTCGACCCGGACACCCCGCTCGAAGAGACGATGGGCGCCCTGGCCACCGCGGTCCAGCAGGGCAAGGCGCTGTACGTCGGCATCTCCTCCTACGGGCCGGACCGGACCCGCGAGGCCGCGCGCATCCTGCGTGAGCTGGGCGTACCGGCGCTGATCCACCAGCCGTCGTACTCCATGATCAACCGCTGGATCGAAGAGAGCGCAGCGAGTTGGGGGTCCCCCCGGACGGAGTCTGGGGGAGGACTGCTCGACGTCCTCGACGAGGAGGGCATGGGCTGCATCGGCTTCGTGCCGCTGGCCCAGGGCCTGCTCACCGACCGCTACCTCGGCGGCATCCCGGCCGACTCCCGTGCCGCGCAGGGCAAGTCGCTCAACCCCGCGCTGGTCAACGACGAGACGGTGGCGCGGCTGCGCGCCCTCAACGACGTCGCCGCCGCCCGCGGTCAGTCCCTGGCGCAGCTCGCGCTGTCGTGGGTGCTGCGGGACCCGCGGGTGACCTCGGCGCTGATCGGGGCGTCGTCGGTCGCGCAGCTCGAGGCGAACGTCGCCGCGGTCGGAGCGGCGCCGCTCACCGCGGAGGAGCTGGCGGAGATCGACCGGCACGCGGTGGAGCCGGAGGGCGTGAACCTCTGGAGCGTCAGCAGCGAGGCTTGACCGGACCGCCCGGGTGCCCCTGTGGTGTCGGTTCAGGGGCGCCGGGGC
>NZ_JACEGK010000466.1:0-6380 GCF_056859195.1 Streptomyces sp. NH27 | reverse complement strand
GTCCAGGACACTGTGACGCTGTCGCCGCAGCAGGCCGGGGCCCGGGCGGCCGAGGTGCTGGACGAGGTGCGGGGCGCGGTCGTGGGCAAGCCGGAGCCGCTGGCGCTGGTGATGCTGGGGATCCTGGCCGGCGGGCACGTGCTGATCGAGGACCTGCCGGGCCTGGGCAAGACGCTGCTGGCACGGTCGTTCGCGACCGTGCTGGGGCTGGACTTCCGGCGCATCCAGTTCACCCCCGACCTGCTGCCGTCCGATGTGACCGGGGCGCCGTTCTACGACCAGCGGTCGGGCGAGATGGTGTTCCGGGCCGGACCGGTCTTCACCCACCTGCTGCTGGCCGACGAGGTGAACCGGACACCGCCGAAGACGCAGGCGGCGCTGCTGGAGGCGATGGCCGAGTCGCAGGTGTCCGTGGACGGCAGCACGCGGGCGCTGCCCGACCCGTTCGTGGTGGTGGCGACGGCGAACCCGATCGAGTACGAGGGGACGTACACCCTGCCCGAGGCGCAGTTGGACCGCTTCCTGCTGCGGGTACGGATGGGATACCTCGCCGCGGTCGAGGAAGTCGGCATGCTGCGGGCGCGGGTGGCGCGCGCCGCGCCCGAGGCCCGGCTCAGGCCGCTGTCGGGGCCGGGCGAGGTGCTGGCGATGCGGGCCGCGGTGGAACAGGTCGAGGTGGACGACGACCTGCTGGAGTACGTGGTGGCGCTGGTGGGGGCGACCCGGGGGCACCAGCACGTGCAGGTCGGGGCGTCGCCGCGCGGCGGGCTGGCGCTGGTGCAACTGGCGCGCGCCCGCGCGGTCATGGCGCTGCGGGACTACGCGACGCCGGAGGACGTGAAGTCGGTGGCGGTGCCGGCGCTGGCGCACCGCGTCACGCTCAAGCCGGAGTTGTGGGTGCGGCAGATCGACGCGGACGAGGTGATTCGGGAGATCGTCGCGTCCGTGCCGGCGCCGCAGACCCTGCCCCGAGCCACCACCGCGTCATGACCGGTTGGCCGTCGCCCGGTGACGCGCCCAAGCCCGGCGGCCCCGGCAGCACCGGCGGCACCAGGGTGCGCCGGGCCCCGGCGGACCGGCGCGCGCGGGCCGTCGAACGCGCCCTGGGCGGGCGGCAGGCGATGGACAGCGGTGCCACCCACGCGCCGCCCGAGCCGCCACACGGCTGGCGGGTCGGCGAACGCGCCCTGGGCTGGAGCACGGTGGCCGTGGTCGGCCTGGCGGCCGCCCTGATCAGCGGCCACGCGTGGGTGCTCGCGCTCGCCGCGATCCCGCTGACGCTCCTCGCGGTGTCCCTGCCGCTCGGCCCCCGCCCGCAGCGGGTCGAGACCACCGTGCGGGTCGACGTGCGGCGCTGCTTCGAGGGCGAGCAGGTCACGGCCCGGATCGCCGTCGCGCACGATGGCACCGTCGGCCGGCTCGACCCCGGCGTCACCCTCGGCCACGGAGTGCGCCTGGACGCGCTCGCCGTCGGCCGCGCCCACCTCGAACTGCGGTTCACCGCCGAGCGCTGGGGCCGCTGGACGCTCGGCACCGTGGACATCGACCTCTACGACGCCGGGGGAGTGGCCCGCCGCACCGTGCGCGCCGACCTCGGCGAGGTGGCCGTCTTCCCGCTGCCGACCACGGCCGGGCTCACCCCGATCCCGGTCCGGCTGCCGACCCGGCTCGGTGAGCACGCCTCCCCGCAGCGCGGCGAGGGCATCGAGGTGATCGGCGTGCATCCGTACGTCCGCGGCGAGCGGCAGCGCCGGATCAACTGGCCCGCCACCACCCGGCGCGGGTCCCTGCAACTTCACCAGTTCGCCGCCGAACGCGCCGCCGACACCGTCGTGATGCTCGACGTCCTCGGCGACATCCGCGACCCGGCGACCGATCTGTCCTCGCTGGACGAGACCTTCCGCGCCGCCGCCGGACTCGTCCGCGCCTACCTGCGCACCCACGACCGCGTCGGCGTGGTCTCGGTCGGCGGCACCACCCGCTGGCTGCAACCCGGCGGCGGCGACGCGTACTTCTACCGGATCGTGGAGAGCGTGCTGGAGGTCCGCAAGGACTTCGGCAACCGGGGCGCCGGGCCGATCCGGCTGGCGCCGCGCGCGCTGCCCGAGGGCGCCCTCGTCTACGTCTTCACCCCGCTCGCCGACCAGCGCATCCTCGACGCGCTGCACCAGATCCGGGCCGGCGCCAACCCGATGGTGGTCGTGGAGATCCCCTCCGGCGACCCGATGGTCGAACCCGGCGACGACCGGGCGGCCATGGCGCTGCGGCTGTGGCGGGCGAACCGTCAGGCGATCCGGTTCGCACTGATCGAACGCGGTATCGCGCTCATCGCCCACCAGCCCGGCCAGACCCTCGACTTGGCGCTGGCGCCGCTGCTGCGCACCCGTATCCACGGAGGTTCCCGATGAGCCGCACGGAGGTGAGCCGTACGGCAGGCGGCCCCCGCGTCGCGCCGCTCGCCGTCCGCTGCCTGGGCACCGTGCTGATGGTGGCCGCTTGCGACCCGCCGGCCGTCGTGCACGGCTCCAAGCTGGCGATGGCGCTGGTGGTGGTGGCCGCGGGGCTGGGCTGGTGGGCGAGCCCGATGGTCGACGAGCGGCCCGCGCAGACGTCGATGCGGTGGCCCGCGCTCGCCGCCCGGCGCCGCGGCACCATCCTGGCGGCCGCCTCGATCGTCATCGCCGCCACGACCGACCCGCCGGTCTGGCTCGGCGCGTGCGTCGCGGTCCTGCTGCTGGCCTACCTGCTGCTCACCGACGCCTGGACCACCGGCGCCACCGCCCCCACCGGCCGACCCGAACCCGGCACGGCGCTGGTGACGGCAGCCGCCGGCGCGCTGGTGTTCCTCGCGGCCGAGGCGCCACTGGCGCACACCTCGTGGGCCCGGCTGGTCGCCGCGCTGGCCGTCGCCGCGACCACGACCTGCCTGGTGCTGGCCCTGCGCCACCGCGGCGGCGGCGCCCCGGTCGACCGCGGCGCGGCCGGCAAGGGGCCGGCGGCCGGCCGGTAGCGGGAGCAGCGGGGCACCGACGGCCCCGGTGGCGAACCGGCGGGGCGCCGCGCTGGAGCGGTTCAGCGGACGGTTCCCCGCTCACCAAGTCCCCCGCTGGCACAGCGTTTTCCGGGTGCTTTACCGTTTGACCCGCGCCATCCACCGGCGCCATCGCACCAGCAGCCAAGGGAGCAGGAATGAAGGACATCACGCCGGTCGCCGACGGCTGGGAACTGCGCCTTCCCGACCGCGGCAGCGTGCCCGCGCAGGTGCCCGGCTGCGTGCACACCGACCTGATGGCCGCCGGGGTGATCCCCGACCCGTATCTCGACCGCAACGAGACCGAGGTGGCGTGGGTCGGCCGCGCGGACTGGACCTACGAAACGGTGCTGCCGCCGCTCGCCGGCCCCGGCCACGAGCGCACCGACCTGGTCTTCGACGGGCTCGACACCGTCGCCGAGGTCCGGCTCGGCGGGCGCGTGCTGGGCACCACCCGCAACATGCACCGCGGCTACCGTTTCGACGTCACCGGCCACACGGACACCGGCGGCAGCAGCCCGCTCGCCGTCGCGTTCACCTCCGCCTACACCGAGGCCGAACGGGTCCGCGCGCTGGTCGGCGACCGGCCGAACTCGTACCCCGAGCCGTTCCAGTACCTCCGCAAGATGGCCTGCTCCTTCGGCTGGGACTGGGGGCCGACGCTGGTCACCGCCGGGATCTGGAAGCAGGTGCGCGTCGAGCGCTGGTCCACCGCACGGCTCGCCCGGGTGATCCCGCTGGTCACCGTCGCGGCGGGCACCGGCCGGGTCGAGGCCCGGATCGACCTGGAACGCACCCCCTCCGGCGCGACCCGCCCGCTGACCGTACGGCTGCGGGTCGGCGACAGCGTCACCGAGGCCACCGCCGCACCCGGCACCGACCACCTCACCGTCACCTGCGACGTGCCCGATGCCCGGCTGTGGTGGCCGCGCGGCTACGGCGACCAGCCGCTGTACGACTGCGAGGTGACCGTCCTGGACGGCGCCGCCCCGCTCGACGGCTGGCAGCGGCGGATCGGGTTCCGCACCGTCGAGTTGGACACCGCGCCCGACGCGCACGGCTCGGCGTTCACCCTGCTGGTGAACGGCACCGCGCTGTTCGCGCGCGGCGTGAACTGGATCCCCGACGACGTGTTCCCCAGCCGGATCGACGCGCTGCGCTACCGGACCCGGCTGGAACAGGCCGCCGACGCGGGCGTGGACCTGGTCCGGGTGTGGGGCGGCGGGATCTACGAGAGCGACGACTTCTACGACGCCTGCGACGAGTTGGGGCTGCTGGTCTGGCAGGACTTCCTCTTCGCGTGCGCGGCCTACCCCGAGGAGCAGCCGCTGCGCTCCGAGGTCGAGGCAGAGGCCCGGGAGAACGTCGCCCGCCTGGCCCCGCACCCCTCGCTGGTGCTGTGGAACGGCAACAACGAGAACCTGTGGGCCTTCCGCGACTGGGAGTGGGAGCCCGAACTGGCCACCGACTCCTGGGGCGAGGGCTACTACCTCGGCGTGCTGCCGCGGATCGTGGCCGAGACCGACCCGACCCGCCCGTACTGGGCCGGCAGCCCCTGGTCCGGTTCCTGGCAGCACCACCCCAACGACCCCGGCCACGGCACCGCCCACTCCTGGGACGTGTGGAACCGCACCGACTACACCGAATACCGCGACAGCGTGCCGCGGTTCGTCGCCGAGTTCGGATGGCAGGCACCGCCCGCCTACGCCACCGCCCGCCGCGCGATCGGCGACGAGCCGCTCGCACCCGACTCGCCCGGCATGCTGCACCACCAGAAGGCCGCCGACGGCAACGGCAAACTCGACCGCGGCTTGGCCCGCCACTTCCCGGTCCCGGCCGACTTCGACACCTGGCACTACCTCACCCAGGTCAACCAGGCCCGCGCCGTCGCCACCGGCATCGAGCACTGGCGCTCGCACTGGCCGCGCTGCGCCGGCACGATCGTCTGGCAGCTCAACGACTGCTGGCCGGTGACCTCATGGGCCGCGATCGACGGCGACGGACGGCTCAAGCCGCTCCACCACGAGCTGAAGCGGCTCTACGCCGACCGGCTGCTGACCTTCCAGGAGCGGGACGGCGCCTTGGTGCTCGCCGTCGTCAACCAGGCCGGGCAGGAGTGGTCCGGCAGCGTGCTGCTGCGCCGCGTCGCGGTCGACGGCGAGGTGCTCGCCGAGACCCGGGTGCCGTTCACCGCGGCCGCCCGCACTGTCGCCGACCTGCCGGTCCCCGAGCAGCTGCGGCCCGCCGCGGACAGTACGACGCAGCTGCTCACCGCCGACGCCGACGAGCTGCGCGGGTACTGGTTCCCCACGCGGGACAAGGACTTCGGGTACCCGCAGCCGCGATGGGACCTGGAGCTTGCCGTGCGCGCCGACGCCGACGCCGACGGTGGTGGTGGCCCGGACGGGTCCGCGCCCGCGGTCGAGATCACTGTCACCGCCCGCACACTGCTGCGCGACCTGCTGCTGCAGGCCGACCGGCTCGGCCCGGACGCGACCGCCGACCGCGGCCTGACCACGCTGCTGCCCGGCGAGAGCGTCACCATCACCGTCAGCGGATGGTCGCACCCCGCCGCCGAGGCCGCGGCCGCCGCCCTGCACACCGTCAACGCCGCGGTCGTACGGTAAGGGGGCCGTACGGTAGGGTCGGGCGCGGCGCCGCAGCGCCCCGCGACGAGCCGAGGAGGTGGGACCGATCAACCGCAGTACGACACACCGGTCGCTCCCACCGTACGGCCGCGCGCACTGACGTCGGCGTCACACAGCGACGGCATCGCCGGGGGAGCGCGGCACGCTTCCCCGAAAGGCACCGCACCCATGTCGGAACCCATCTCCCGCTCCCCGCAACCCCTTTGGCCGCGGACGGACGACGTCGTCACCGCACTGCGCACCGCCGGGTGCGTCTTCGCCGAGGAAGAGGCGAGCCTGCTCTTCTCGGCCGCCCGCACTTCGGACGAGCTGGCCGCCATGGTGGCGCGGCGCGCGGACGGTCTGCCCCTTGAACACGTGGTCGGCTGGGCCGAGTTCGCGGGGCTGCGGATCGAGGTCGACCCCGGTGTGTTCGTGCCGCGCCGGCGCACCGAGTTCCTCGTCGCCCGCGCTGCCGCACTGCTGCGCCCGGGCGCGGTCGTGCTGGACCTGTGCTGCGGGTCAGGGGCGGTCGGCGCCGCGCTCGCCGCTGCCGTACCCGGCGTCGAACTCCACGCGACCGACCTCGACCCCGCGGCCGTACGGTGCGCCCGCCGCAACCTCGTGGCCGTGGGCGGCCGGGTGTACGAAGGCGACCTCTTCGAGCCCCTCCCCGCCGGCCTGCGCGGCCGGGTGGACGTGCTCGCCGCGAACGTCCCCTA